>JAFATL010000184.1 GCA_019243975.1 Actinomycetota bacterium
GACAAGGAAGATCTCGTCGTCGAGGCCGACCATGAACGCCGCCACCACGAAGCCCTTCTTGGCGGTGAGCTTGATGCCGCGCACGCCCTGGCCGCCGCGGCCCTGGCGGTTGAAGCGCTCGAGCTTCGTGCGCTTGCCGTAGCCGGCGTCGGTGACGATGAGGATGTCGACGGTGTCGCCGGCGATGTCGCACGAGACGACCTCGTCGCCCGACTTCATGCGCATGCCAATCACGCCGGCGGCGGCCCGGCCCATCGGGCGCACCTCCTCTTCGGAGAAGCGGATGGTCTGGCCGTTGCGGCTCACCATGAAGATCTCGTCGCCGCCCCCCGTGAGGATGACGCGCACCAGCTCGTCACCCTCCTTGAGGTTGATGGCGATGAGACCGTCGCGGCGCGAGGAGTCGTACTCGCTGAACACCGTCTTCTTGACCTGGCCCAGCTTGGTGGCGAAGAACAGGTGCTGGTCGTCGGTGTACTCGCGCGCGTCGATGACGGCCTGGATGTGCTCGTCGGCCGCCAAGGGCAGCAGGTTGACCACCGCCGTGCCGCGCGCCGTGCGTTCCTTCATCGGGATCTCGTGGGCCTTGAGCCGGTAGACGCGCCCGCGGTTGGAGAAGAACAACAAATACGCGTGGGCGGTGGTGTGGATGATCTGAGTGATCAGATCCTCTTCCTTGAGCTTGGCGCCCTGTACGCCGCGTCCGCCGCGGCCCTGCGTGCGGAAGGCGTCGGCCGCCACCGTCTTCACGTAGCCGGCCTTCGTCATCGTGAAGACGAGCGGCTGGTCTTCGATGAGGTCTTCGACACCGAGGTCGCCGGGGTCGAAGGTGATCTCGGCCCGTCGGGGGCTGGCGTGCTTGTTGCGGATCTCGCCCAGCTCGCTCTTGATCACGCCGCGCAGCTTGGCCGGGCTCTGGAGGATGCTCTCGAGCTCGGCGATCGTGGCCCGCAGCTTCTTGAGCTCCTCGTCGAGCTCCTTCTGGCTGAGGCGCGTAAGCTGCGACAGGCGCATGTCGAGGATGTGCTCGGCCTGCACCTCGGTGAAGTTGAAGGGCTTGGCCATGAGGCCGGCGCGCGCCGCGGCGCGATCGTCGGAGCCGCGGATGAGGGCGATGATGGCGTCGATCTTGCCCAGCGCCTTGAGCAGGCCCTCGACGATGTGGGCCCGGTCCTGCGCCTTCTTGAGCCGGTACTCGGACCGGCGGGTGATGACTTCGATCTGGTGGTCGATGTAGGCGGCGAGCGCGTCGCGGAGGTTGAGCGTGCGCGGCACACCGTCGACCAAGGCCACGGTGTTGACGGCGAAGCTGGTCTGCAACGGCGTGTGCTTGAAAAGGTTGTTGAGCACCACGTTGGCCACGGCGTCGCGCTTCAGGTAGATGACGAGCCGCGTGCCGTCGCCCGACGACAGGTTCTCGACGTCGCGGATGCCCGTGATCTCGCGCGAGTCGACGAGGTCTTTGATCTTGTCGGCCACCGCCGCGATCGACACCTGGTACGGCAGCTCGGTGACGACGATGCGCATGCCGCGCTTGTCTTCCTCGATCTCGGCCCGGGCCCGCACGCGGATGGAGCCGCGGCCCGTGCGGTAGGCGTCGAGGATGCCCGCCCGGCCGAGGATGAGGCCCCCCGTGGGGAAGTCGGGGCCGGTGACGAACTGCATGAGGTCGTCGGGCGTGGCCTCGGGGTTGTCGATGAGGTGGACGGTGGCGTCGATGATCTCGCCCAGGTTGTGGGGCGGGATGTTGGTGGCCATGCCGACCGCGATGCCCTGGCTGCCGTTGACCAGCAGGTTGGGGAACCGGGCCGGGAGCACCTTGGGCTCGGTCTCCTGGCCGTCGTAGTTGGCCTCGAAGTCGACCGTCTCCTCGTCGATGCCGGCCAGCAGCTCGTTGGCGAGGGCGGCCAGGCGGCACTCGGTGTAGCGCGCCGCCGCGGGCGGGAAGTCGGGCGAGCCGTAGTTGCCGTGGAAGTCGATCAGGGGGTGACGCAGGCTGAACGGCTGCGCCATACGCACGAGCGCGTCGTAGATGGCGCCGTCGCCGTGGGGGTGGTACTTGCCCATGACGTCGCCGGTGACGCGTGCGCACTTGACGTGCTGGCGGTCGGACCGCACGCCTTGCGCGTGCATGCCCCACAGGATGCGGCGGTGCACGGGCTTGAGCCCGTCGCGCGCGTCGGGCAGGGCGCGCGACACGATGACCGACATCGCGTAGTCGAGGAAGCTGCGCTCCATCTCGACCTGGATCTCGATGGGCTCGATGCCCCCGAACGTGGTGTCGGCGCCGTTGCCGTCGTCGTCGCCGGGCCCTCCCGGCGGTGCAGTCACACTCACAAGTCAGCCCTTCTAGATATCGAGGAAGCGAACGTCGTTCGCGTTGGTGACGATGAAGTGCTTGCGAAGCTCGACGTCGTCACCCATGAGGATCGAGAGGACTTGGTCGGCGATCGCCGCCTCCTCGACGTTGACCTGCAGCAGGGTTCGCTTGGTGGGATCCATGGTCGTCTCGCGCAGCTCGTCGAAGTCCATCTCGCCGAGACCCTTGAGGCGGTTGAACGCGTTCCTGTGGTTCCCGTGGTCGGCGAGGAAAGCGTTCTTGGCCGCGTCGTCTTTCAGGTAGGTCTTCTCCTTGCCCACCACCGTGGAGTACAGCGGGGGCTGGGCGACGTAGACGTGGCCCGCGCTCACCAGGTCGTGCATCTGCCGGAAGAAGAACGTGAGCAACAGCGTGCGGATGTGAGCGCCGTCGACGTCGGCATCGGTGAGCAACGTCACCTTGTGGTAGCGGATCTTGGCCAGGTCGAACTCTTCGCCCACGCCCGCACCGATGGCGGCGATGATCGCCTGGATCTCGGTGTTCTTGAGCATCTTGTCGGCGCGCGCCCGCTCGACGTTCAGGATCTTGCCCCTGATCGGCAGGATGGCCTGGTTCTGCGGGTTGCGGGCCTGGATGGCGGGGCCGGCGGCGGAGTCGCCCTCGACGATGAACAGCTCGGCTTCGCGCGGGTCTTTCGTGGCGCAGTCGGCGAGCTTGCCCGGCATGCCCGCGCCCTCGAGCGCCGACTTGCGGCGGATGAGGTCGCGCGCCTGGCGCGCCGCCGTGCGGGCCCGGGCCGCCTGCACGCCCTTGTTGACGATCTGGCGCGCCTCGGTGGGGTGCTCCTCGAGCCAGTCGGTGAGCTTCTCGTTCGTCGCCTTCTCGACCAGCGAGCGCATGGAGACGTTGCCGAGCTTGGCCTTGGTCTGGCCCTCGAACTGGGGCTCGCGCAGGCGGACCGACACGATGGCGGTGACACCTTCACGGATGTCTTCACCGAGAAGGTTGTCTTCCTTCTCCTTGATGAGGTTCTTGCCGCGCGCGTACTTGTTGACGGCGTTGGTGAGCGCCTTCTTGAGGCCCTCCTCGTGCATGCCGCCTTCACCGGTGGCGATGCCGTTGGCGAAGCTGTGGATGCCCTCGTAGAAGCCGGTGTTCCACTGCAAGGCGACCTCGACCTCTTGGTCTTCTTCGCTCTGCTCGAAGTACACGACCTTCTTGAACAGCGCTTCCTTCGACTGGTTGAGGTGGCGGACGAAGTCGATGATGCCGCCGGCGTACTTGTAGGTGACCTCCTGCTCGTGGCCGGGCCGCTCGTCCTTGAAGCGGATCTCGAGGCCCTTGTTGAGGAAGGCGTACATCTGCAGACGCTCGAGCACGGTCTGGGACCGGAACTCGGTCTCGTCGAAGATCGTGGCGTCGGGCCAGAACGTGATCGTGGTGCCGGTGCGGCCGCGCGGCGCGTTGCCGGTGACAGCCAGCTTCGACACGACCTTGCCGCCGTTGCCGAACTCCATCGTGTGGCGCTTGCCCTCGCGGTCGACCTCGACGATCAGCTTGGCCGACAGCGCGTTGACCACCGACACGCCCACGCCGTGCAGGCCGCCGGAGACCTTGTAGCCGCCGCCGTCGCCGAACTTGCCGCCGCCGTGCAGGATCGTGAGCGCCACCTCGACGCCCGACTTCTTTTCCTGGGGGTGGATGTCGGTGGGGATGCCGCGGCCGTTGTCGACCACGCGGCAGCCGCCGTCGACCAGCAGGGTGACGTCGATGCGGTCGCAGAAGCCCGCCATCGCCTCGTCGACCGAGTTGTCGACGACCTCCCAAATCAGGTGGTGCAGGCCGCTCGGACCGGTGGATCCGATGTACATGCCGGGGCGCTTGCGGACCGGTTCGAGGCCCTTGAGGACGGTGAGATCCTTGGCCCCGTACGACGACGAACCCCGTCGTTTCCCCCCGTTGTCACTCACTGCTTGCATCGCCACGGACGCGCCCTTCCCGAACACTCGATCTCGAGGCATTTCGAGCGGTAAAAGCCCAGGTCAGCGGCCCGAAATGCAATGCTGTCATTTTACCAGAGGGGGGCCCTTACCGGGCCCCAATCGGGGCCTGTCAGCGGCCCACTCTCACCTCCACGCGACGCACCGCGTCGTCGCCGGTGACGGCCTCGCATCGGCGCACGATCTCCGCCCCGCGAAACCGGGCTTCGGTGGCCCAGGCGGGGTGGTCGGCCTCGACCCGGAGCACGCCGGCGGCGAGAGAAATCGGCTTCACGTGGTCGGCAAATGCCTCGCCGACGATGTCGATCCAGTGGCTGAAGACGAGCGTGAGCGTGCTGGCGCGCGGCGCTCCCAAATGCGCGGCCACGCGCTCGAGTGACGCACTCAGTGGCCGCGGCAGGTCGTCGTCACGCTTCTTCGCCGGCCGCCACGTCATCTGGCGACCTCCGGTCGCGTTGTCACTGCTGGGTCACCGCGCCATTGCGAACGACAAGAACTCGATCCGGTGTGGCCGCTGAGGGCAACAAGCCCGTGGTGCTGACGAGAGCCTGGCCGGCGGGGATGTGGGCGATGAGGGCCTCGGACCGGGCCGGGTCGAGCTCGGAGAACACGTCGTCGAGCAGCAGGACCGGCGGGGTGCCGGTGGTGTCGGTGACGGCGCGGTGGGCGGCCAGCCGCAGCGCCAGCGCCAACGACCGCTGTTCGCCCTGCGATGCATGGGTGCGGGCCGGGAGGCCGTCGATGGCGAGGGCCACGTCGTCGCGGTGGGGACCCACAAGGGTGGCCACCCGGCGCAGGTCGTCGTGCCGCGACGCGGCGAGCGCGCCGAGCAGGTCGCCCTCCCACGACTGCACGTACCGCATCGACACGATCGCCCCCGTGCCGGCCAGCTCGCCGTAGGCCTTGACGGCCTCGGGTTCGAGGAGCGCCAGCGTGTCGCGGCGTGCTTCGACCAGTGCTTCGCCCGCAGTCGCAAGTTTCGAGTCCCACACGTCGAGGGTCGACTCGATCTCGGCGCTGAGCCGCCCACCTGCCTGCTTCAGCAGGGCGCCCCGCTGGCGCAGGATGCGTTCCACGTCGGACCGCAGGGCGTCGTGCTTGGCGTGCAGGGCGACGACAGTGTCGTCGAGGAAGTCGCGCCGGCCACTCGGCCCGCCCTTCACCAGCACCAGGTCGTCGGGGGAGAACACGCTCACCCGAATGACACCGAGCAGGTCGCGCCCCCGGCGCAACGGTTGGCGGTTGACCAGCACACGGTCGCGGCCGGCGGCCGCCAACTGGGCCTCGAGCAACACACTGCGGCCCTCGCGCTCCGCCTCGGCCCGCACCACGGCCGAATCACAACCTTCCCGCACCAACGCGGCCGACGGCGCGCCTCGGAACGACGAGAGCGTGGCGAGGTAGCCGATCGCCTCGAGGAGATTCGTCTTTCCCTCGCCGTTGGCACCCACGATGGCGGTGAGCCCCTCGGGCGCGGGCTCGATCTCGACCTCGCGGTAGTTACGAAAGTCGGTCAGCCACAGCCGGTGCACGCGCACGGGGGCCTCGGAACTACGAAACGCGGACGGGCATCAACAGGTAGAGGTAGTCGTTGCCCTCCGTCGAGCGGATGGTGGCCGGCTTCAGGGCGTCGAGCGTCTCCAGCAAGACCTCGTCGCCGTTGATCGCTTCGACGCCGTCGATGAGATACGTCGGGTTGAAGGCCACCGTGATCTCGGAGCCCTCGTACTTGGCATCCACGTCTTCGGTGGCCTGCCCGACCTCCTGGCTCACCACCGTGAGCTGGATGCCGTCGGGACGCAGCGCAATGCGCACTGGTGTGGTCTGGTCGCGAACCAGGAGCTTCACCCGGCGCACAGCGTCGAGGAGTGCCGCCTTCCCGACGATCAGCCGGTTGGGATACGAGCTCGGGATGAGCTGGCGGTAGTTGGGGAACTCGCCTTCGATGAGCCGAGTTGTCAGACGCACGTCGCCCACGTCGAAGCTGGCGTCGTGTTCGCCCAGGCGCAGGGTGAGCTGCTCGGCGTCACCCAGGAGCCGTTGCAACTCGGCCAGCGCGCGCGACGGCACCAGCACCTTCTGCCCCTCGCCCAGCACCGTCGTGCCGGGAAGGTCGCGAACGGCCAGGCGGTAGGAGTCGGTGGCGACAAGTCGCAAGCCAGTCTCCTCGGCGGCCATGAGCACACCGGTGAGGACTGGGCGAGCGTCGTCGCCGCTCGCGCCCCGCACGACCTGGCGCAGGGCCTCGGCCAGGTCGGCCGCCGCCAGTGTGACCTCGTGTCCCCCCACCGGCGCCGGCAAGCGGGGGAACTCGTCGGCCGGCAGCATGCGCACGGCGAACTGCGAACGGCCCGACAAGATTCGTGTCTCGTCGTCGTCGGCCTCGATGGTGACGGCGCCGGGTTCGAGCGCTCGCACGATGTCGGCAGCCAGCCGGGCCGGAACCACACATACGCCGTCTTCGCCCTGGGAGATCTTCGTCTCCACCTGGATGGTGAGGTCGAGGTCGCTGCCCGCCAACAGCAACTTGTCGCCCTGCACCTCGAGACGAACGCCCGAAAGCACGGGAAGCGCGCCGCCTCTGCTCGACACGGCCCTGCCTGCCGTGCTGAGCGCTTCGACGAGGATGTCTCGTTCACACCGGAGCTTCACGGTGTCTCCTTGTTCTTTCTTCTTTAAGAGATCTCTTTGGAGAAGCGGTAGTAAGGGTTGTGGATTGTGGACAACCCCACATTCGCCCTGATCACGCCAGGTGCAGTCATCCCGGTGTGATCCCCAGGATCGCACAGGGGTGAGACAACAACGGGGAGCGGCTGTGGAACCTCACCTTGTCATCCCCGTGAATCACAAAGTTCCGACACACGTCGTCCCCGGTGTCACACACCGCTCTTGATGCGTTGGATGAGCCCAGTGACCTGGTCGTAGATCTGGCGCCGCTCCTTCATCAGGGCGGAGATCTTCTCGACCGCGTGGATGACGGTGGTGTGATCACGGCCGCCGAACTCGCGCGCGATGGCCGGGTAGCTGAAGTCGGTGAGCTCGCGGAACACGTACATGCCGACCTGCCGCGCGGTGACGAGCGGACGTCGTCGGCTGGTGCCACACAGGTCGTCGACGCTGAAGCCGAAGGTTTCGGAGGTGGCGTCGAGGATGACCTTGGGGGTGATCTGGCGGGGCTCGGCGGCGAGGAGGATGTCGGCCAGCACCTTCTCGGCGACCTCGCGCGTGAGCGGCTCACGGTTGAGGGACGCGTACGCGGTCACACGGATGAGTGCGCCCTCGAGCTCGCGAATGTTGTCTTTCACGTGGGTGGCGATGAGCTCGAGCACCTCGTCGGGGACGTGGGCCCGCTCCCCCTCCGCCTTCTTGCGGAGGATGGCGAGGCGAGTCTCGAGCTCGGGCGGCTGCACGTCGGTGATGAGGCCCGACAAGAAGCGACTCTGCAGACGGTCTTCGAGGGTCGCGATGGACTTGGGCGGCCGGTCGGAGGTGATCACCATCTGCTTGTTGGCGCCGTAGAGATGGTTGAAGGTGTGGAAGAACTCCTCCTGGAGGCCCTCTTTGTTCTCCATGAACTGGATGTCGTCGACCAGCAGCACGTCACATTCGCGGTAGCGCCGCTTGAACGCGATGGTCGTGCTCGTGCGGATGGCGTCGACGAAGTCGTTCATGAATGTCTCGGTGGAGACGTAGCGCACGTGCCGGCCCGGGAAGTTCTCGCGCACGTAGTTCCCGATGGCGTGCAGGAGGTGGGTCTTGCCCAGGCCCGAGTCGCCGTGGATGAACAGCGGGTTGTACGAGCGGGCCGGGTTCTCGGCCACGGCCAGCGCCGCCGCGTGGGCGAACCGGTTGGAGGCGCCGATGACGAACGCTTCGAACGTGTACTTCGCGTGCAGCGGACCCTCGTCCTGGCCCACCGCCGTGGGCGGCGGGGGCAGGAGGATCTCACGCCGGTAGGGCCCCTCCTCGTCTTCGAGGTCGTCGCCCACGTCGTCACTCGGGGCTGCGGGCGCCTCGTGCAGGTCGTCGACCTGCACGTCGATGCGGATCTCGACCGGCGTCCCGAGGGCGGAGGCCACCGCGTGCTCGACCAGGCTGAGGTAGCGGCCCTCGATGCGTTCCTTCACCAAGGAGCTCGGGACGGTGAGGGCCAGCTCGCGCTCGTCGGCGGCCATCGGCCGTATGCCCTCGAACCACGTCTTCCAGGTCGCCTCCGACACCTGGCTCCGCAGCGACTCCGCACAGGTGCTCCACAGCTGTCCTGGATCCGTCACCAGCGCTTCCGCCTCCCAGACCACAACGTCGTCCACAACCTGGTCCACACCTGTGGGAAACCTTGCGGTCCCCAACGTTCGTCGAACCCTGGGGAAGGAGGGCGCTCCGCCGAGGCCGGGTGCTAACGGCCGGGGGCGCACGGTAGCAGTGCCTGTGGACAACGTAAATGCCCCGGAACAAACACGCCCGTGACCAGCATCATTGCCTTCGCACGACGCGCGCTCTTGGCACAACGGCACCCGCACCTCTAGCCTGGAGCGTCCGGCCGAGGGCCGAGGAGGCCATGGGTGAAGCGCACGTACCAACCGAACAGGCGCAAGCGCGCCAAGAACCACGGGTTCCGGCACCGCATGTCGACGCGCGCCGGCCAGGCCATCCTCAAGGCACGTCGCCGCAAGGGCCGCCGCCGTCTGTCCGCCTGATCTGGCGGCTTCGGGGCCGTGCGGCCTTCGCCGAACTGCGCCGGTCGGGACGGCGGGCCCAGCGCGGGCCGATCACGGTAACGTGGGCACCGGTTCAGTCCCCCGCTCCACAGGTCGGCTTCGCCGTCGGCCGCCGGGTCGGCGGGGCGGTCCAGCGCAACCGGCTCCGCCGTCGTCTGCGGGCGATCGCCACCGAGGTGGCGGCGGATCTGACGCCGGGCGCCTACCTGATCGGGGCCGCCCCGGAAGCTGCGGCCCTCCCATTTCGAGAGTTGAGAAGGATCGTGTCGGACCTGCTGCTCGCCGCCCCCTCGGCGGGCCGCCGCGCCCGTCCGCCGGTCTCCCCCGCGACGCCGTGACCGCCGAGACCACTCTTCGTAAGCAATCGCTCACCGCTCGTGGCCTCAGCCGGGCCATCCGCGCGTACCAGCTCCTCCGGGCCGGCCGGCCATCGCCGTGCCGGTACTGGCCGTCGTGCTCGGCGTACGCCCTCGAGGCGATCGAGCGCCACGGTGCCGCCCGGGGCAGCTGGCTGGCGGCGCGGCGCATCGGGCGGTGCCATCCCTGGGGCGGCCACGGCGTCGACCCCGTTCCCGACTAAGGACTCCCCATGTTCAACGTGCTCGCCGGGCTGGTCGCGTTCTTCTACAGCGTCGTCCCCAGCTACGGCATCGCCATCACCCTGCTCACCCTGGCGGTGATGGGCGTGCTGGCCCCCTTCACCTGGAAGGGCACCCGTTCGATGCTGGCCATGCAGCGCCTGCAGCCGGAGCTGAAGAAGCTGCAGGCCAAGCACAAGGGCGACCGCCAGGCGCTCAACGAAGCGATGATGGCGTTCTACAAGGAGCACCAGATCAACCCGTTGTCGGGTTGTCTGCCACTCCTCGTGCAGATGCCGGTGCTCTTGGTGATGTACCGGGTCATCGGTGGGCTGGCGCACACGTCGAAGGTGCACGGTGTCACCACCCCGACGCCGAAGTACATCAAGCACTCGAGCGACCTCTACAAGGCCCTCATCCACGACCACGGGAAGATGGACTTCCTCGGCATCGATTTGGCAAAAGCTGCCAGAGCAGTGCACGGGTCGATCGGGCACCTGGCGCCGCTCTACCTGCTGATCGCCCTGGTGATCGTCACCGGCTTCATCCAGGCTCGCCAGATGAGTGGTCGCAACCCGGGGGCGGCGCAGGCCAACCCCCAGGCGCAGATGATGCAGAAGATCTTCCCGCTGTTCACCGGGTTCATCAGCATCGAGATCGCCGCCGGCGTGGTGCTGTACTTCCTGGTCTCGAACGTGTTCCGGATCGTGCAGACCGACCTCATGTACCGCCTCGACCCCAAACTCTCGACTGAGGTCAAGGCCGAGGTGGCCGAGATCGAGGCCAAAGCCGAGGAGATCGTGCGCAAGGAGAAAGGGGCCTCACCACCGCCGACCGGGCGGGTGACCCCTTCTGCGAAGTCGCCGACCAACGGCGCCCGCACCAACGGCGCCAAGTCGTCGGGGGCGCGGCGCCGGTCGGCCAAGCGTCGGCGGGGGCGCTGACATGGAGTGGGTCGAGACAACGGGACGCACACTCGAGGAGGCCAAGGACGCCGCCCTCGACCAGCTGGGCGTCGACGAGCAGGATGCCGAATTCGAGGTGTTGGAGGAGCCCAAGAGCGGGCTGTTCGGGCGGCTGCGCTCGGAGGCCCGGGTGCGGGCGCGTGTGCGGCCCACCCGTCCCCGGCCGAAGGACGAGCGTCGGGATCGGCGCCGCGGCGGCGGTCGGCGGGGCTCGGGCGGCCGAACGGAAGGACGCGCTGATCAGGGTGGGACGCGGGAGCGCAGTCCGTCCGAGGATCGGCCGACGGAGCGGACCGGGGGCGACCCCCGACCGCGGCGGGAGCGAGTGAGCCGGAACGGAGACGAGATGACGACCGAGGATGTGCCCCTGGAGCGCCAGGCGGAGGTGGCCAAGGGCTTCCTCGAGGGTCTGGTGGCCGAGTTCGGCCAGCAGGCGGCGGTTGCCGTGCACCCCGTCGACGAGGACACCATCGAGGTACGGGTGACCGGCGACGACCTCGGGCTGCTCATCGGGCCCAAAGGCCAGACCCTCAGTGCCATCCAGGAACTGGCAAGAACGGTCGTGCAGCGGCAGACCGGTGCGCACAACGGCCGCTTGATCGTGGACGTGGCCGGCTACCGCCAAGCCCGGCGGGAGGCCCTGGCCCGCTTCACCAAGGACGTGGCGGCCAAGGTGCTCGAAGGCGGCGAGCCCATCCGGCTCGAGCCGATGACGCCGGCTGACCGCAAGGTCGTCCATGATACGGCCAACGACATCGAAGGCGTCAGCACGACCTCCGAAGGCGAAGAGCCTCGCCGGCGGGTCGTCATCCTGCCTGAACCCACCGTCTGAGCACGCTCGACGAGCCCGACGCCCTGCGGGCCGTCCTCGAGACGGCGCAGCGTCGTGGCTTCTTGGGGCCCGGACCGGTCATCGAGCACGTCGAGCTGGCGCTCGGCCTGGCCGAGCTTGTCGACGCCCCGCCCGCGCGCGCGCTGGACCTGGGATCAGGCGCCGGCGTGCCGGGTCTGGTGCTGGCTCTGCACTGGCCCTCCTCGTCCTGGGTGCTGCTGGACGGGAGCGAGAAACGGACGGCGGTGCTGGTCGAGGCAGTCGTCCAGCTCGGCCTCCAGGCTCGGGTGTCGGTCGTACGTAGCCGGGCCGAGGACACCGCACACGACCCGCGCTACCGGGGGCAGTTCGATCTGGTGACGGCGAGGAGCTTCGGCCCGCCGGCGACCACCGCGGAATGCGGGGCCCCGTTCCTGCGTGTTGGCGGTGCCCTGATCGTGAGTGAGCCTCCTGACGACACTGCCCGTTGGCCAGCCGATGGGCTGTCGGAGTTCGGCCTGACGCTGGGGCGTGCCCGTGGGACCCGCCCCCGTGCCCAGCGCCTTGATCTCCTGGAGCCGTGCCCGGAGCGGTACCCCCGGCGCGTCGGCGTGCCGGCCAAGCGTCCCGTGTTCTGACGTTCCACGTGAAACGTCGCGCCTGGCCCGGACGCCAGACGTTTCACGTGAAACATCCGGCAGACCGGAAAATTCGGTTGAGGGTTCTTGACCTTGAGGGTTTGGCGCGGAACGATGGAGACGTGTCCATGTCGGCTGACGATGATCTCGTCACGCGAGGCCGGGCGATCTTCGAGGGGTTGCGGAACGCAGTCGTGCCGACTCCCCCGCCGCCCCCGACCCCGGACGAGGAGCACGAAGCCCCGGTTTCGGAAGCCCCGGTAGCGGCACCGCCGCAGGAGACGATCCCGGAGCAGACGCCGGCACCGTCGCAGGAGGAGCCCACGCTGTCGCCCGAGGTGGTGGCCAGCGTGGCCGAGGCGGCGGAGGAGCTCCCGGTCGTCCAGGCCGACGCGCCCCGCTCGGCGGACCATTTTGCCCGCCCGCTCCCCCGCGTGCTCGCCGTTGCGAACCAGAAGGGTGGCGTCGGGAAGACGACGACGGCGGTCAACCTGGGTGCGGCGCTCGCCGAGCTGGGCTACCGCGTGCTGGTCGTCGACCTCGATCCGCAGGGCAACGCCACCACCGGCCTGGGCGTGAATCCCCGCAACCTGGAGGCGTCGGTCTACGACGTGATCATGCACGACGCACCGCTCGAGGACTGCATCGTGCCCACCAGCCTGCGGAACCTGTTCGTCGTGCCCGCCACGATCGACCTGGCCGGCGCAGAGATCGAGCTGGTGCCGGCGTTCAGCCGGGAGCTCAAGCTGCGCCGGGGTCTGGAGCAGCAGGGTGACGACTTCGCCTTCACGCTGATCGACTGCCCCCCGTCGCTCGGGCTGCTGACGGTGAACGGATTGGCCGCCGCCACGGAGGTCATCGTGCCCATCCAGTGCGAGTACTACGCGCTCGAAGGGTTGGGCCAGCTGCTGCGCAATGTGAACCTGGTCCACGGCAACCTGAACCCCCGTCTGGAAGTAAGTGCCATCATTCTCACCATGTACGACGCCCGCACCAAGCTGGCGGAACAAGTCGCGGGGGAGGTACGGGCCCACTTCGGCGACAAGGTGTGCCGCAACATCGTGCCCCGCACCGTCCGGCTTTCCGAAGCCCCGTCGTTCGGCCAGCCCATCATCGTGTTCGACCCGTCCTCCCGGGGCGCCCTCGCCTATCGGGAGCTGGCCAAGGAGGTGAGCGGTGGGGCGCCGTAGCGGTCTGGGCCGCGGTCTGGGGGCCTTGATCCCCACCGAGGTGGTGCAGGAGGCGGGTTCTGCGCTCCTGGAGCTCCCGGTGAGTGCCATTAGACCCAATAATTTCCAGCCTCGGTCGCACTTCGACGAGGATGCGCTGGCATCGCTCACGGCGTCGGTGCGGGAGCTGGGCGTGCTGCAACCGATCCTGGTGCGCCAGAACGACGACGGCGCCTACGAGCTGATCGCGGGGGAGCGGCGGTGGCGGGCGGCCAAGCGGGCCGGCCTCCAAACCGTTCCCGCCCTGGTCAGGAGCGCCACCGACGCCGACAGCCTCGAGCAGGCCCTGGTCGAGAACCTGCACCGCCAGGACCTCAACCCCCTCGAGGAAGCGGCCGCGTACCAGCAGCTCATCGAGGACTTCAAGCTCACCCACGACGAGCTGGCCACCCGGGTGGGCAAGAGCCGGGCCGCCATCTCCAACACGCTGCGCCTGTTCCAGCTCCCCCCGGGCATCCAGCGCCTGGTGGCGGAGGGCCAGTTGTCGGCTGGTCACGCCCGGGCCCTGCTCGGCACGCCCGATCGCGCCTACCAGGAGGCCCTGGCTCGCCGGGCTGTGGGCGAGGGGCTCTCGGTGCGGGCCGTCGAGGACGCCATCAAGGCCAGGGGCGAGCAGGCGCCCGCCCCGGAGGCCGACCCGGCAGCCCCGGCGGGCCCGCGTCTGCGGCCGCCGGGCTTCCTCGAGCTGGAGGAGTTGCTCTCCACCCACCTCGACACGCGCGTGAAGGTCGAGATGGGTATCAAAAAGGGTCGAGTGTTGATCGAGTTCGCAACCCTCGAGGACCTCGAGCGCATCTACAAGGCGATGACCGAGGGTCAGGCTCCGGAGGAAACCCTCTAGCCCAGCCGCGGGCCCCGTACCCTGCTCAACCCTCGATCCACAGGCTGTGGAGACACCTGTGGGGAAGTCCGGTTTCTCAGATTTCCACGCCTAATCAGCACAGGGAGCGGCGGCCCAGCGGGTCAGGGCGGTGGCGACGGCGGCCGCCAGCTCGGCGCTGCGCTGCACGACCACCGACGGTGGGCCGAGCTCACACCACACGGCAGGCATCCGCGTTTCGCGCAGTACCGGGAGCGTCATCCCCCGGGTCCCGCCGTCTTTGATGTCGAGGGCGGCCGGCACCGACGACTGCAGGAGCTCGGCCAGGCGCAGGCCGCCCGGCGACGCCCCTCCGTGGCCCGAGAAGTAGGCCGTGGTGCACCCCTCGGCGTCCGGCTCGACCGCAATGCCCACGAACACGTCGGCGCCGGCGGCGTTGGCCGCCCCCGCCTGGGTCGAGCCCTCGGGGTGGTGCAAGACGGTGACCAGGGCGCCGGTAGCGGTGAGGGCGCGCTCGATCTGGCGGGCGAGGGCGTCGAGGCCGCCGCCCTCGGCCACCGCGATGCGCCGGCCGTCGAGGGTGCGGGGCCCGCTGCGCAGCTGCTCGCGCTCTCGGACCGAGGCCACTGGTTGCGGGGGCGCCTGGCGGCCCATCCGGTCGAGCGTCTGGATGGTGGTCGGGCCGCAGATGCCGTCGACCGTCAGCCCCGCGTTGCGCTGGAAGTCGGCCAGCGCGTGCTCGGTGCGCTCGCCCAGGATGCCGTCGACCCGGCCGGCGTCGAAGCCGAGCGTGCTCAGCCGGCGCTGCAGGTCGGCGACGTCGTCACCGCGCAGCGGGGGATACCGGCGATAGAGCAGGCGGTCGCCCAGCCGGTAGCCCGCCTCGACCAGCGCGGACCACGTCTGCTGGCCGCAGATGCCGTCGACGCGCAGGCCGCGCGCGGTCTGGAAGGCGCGGCACGCTTCCTCGGTGTGTTCCTCGAAGCGGCCGCCGGGGTCGCCGGCAGGGTCGAAGCCTGCCGAGGCGAGGCGCCGCTGGAGATCACGGACAGCCTCGCCCTGTCCGCCGCGGCGAAGCGGGAGACCCGCTACAGGAATTGATGCAGCTCCTGGAGCAGCTGTCCCTTGCCCTTGGCGCCGATGATGCGGTGTACGGGCTCCCCATCCTTGAACAGGATCAGCGTGGGGATGCTCATGACTTCGAAGCGGCGCGAGATGTCGAGGTTCTCGTCGACATTGAGCTTGGCGATCCGGATCTTGCCCTCGTTCTCAGTGGCAATCTCTTCCAGGACAGGGGCGATCATCTTGCACGGTCCACACCACTCGGCCCAGAAGTCGACCAGCACGGGCTCACTGGCGCCCTTGATCTCTTCGTCGAACGTGCTGTCGGTGAATGCGGTGATGCCGTCGGCCACGGTGCCTCTCTCCTCAGATTCGGACCGGTCGCGGGATCGTACCCACGCCGTGCTTCACAACAACAACCTCTGCCGCGCGAATTCCGAGTGCTCAGGTCCTCTTTTCGCTCTCGTGCCGCGTTCACCTTCTCGCTGACCGTCTGTCGCTGGCGCCCACTCCGCCGGCGGGTCCTGTCACCGCCGGGTCCCTCCCACATACCTCGTCGCTGACGCTCCTCGGATGTGGGCCCCTCCCTCTCGGCGCCACCCGCCGGCTCGCCTGCAAAACCATGTTCCCGATGTGTTTGGTGGTAGACGGCGTCTCGGGCGCATCGAGCGCCCGATCCGTCGGTGCGGGCATGGGGTGCTGCACGCGTGGTGGCCGGTGCTGGCGGTTGACGCGGCGCGATGTGCGTCACTGTTCGGCTTGTTGCGCAGCAGGCGCGATTCCCGAGAGCCGGCGGGCGGGGCCCTCAGGGGTGCCCGTCGGAGTGAGCGCAGGGCGAAGCCCGGAGCGAACCAAGAGCAGGGTGACAGGACCCCGGAGCGGGGGTGGGCTTAGTGGGGCTGAGCTTCGAGCCAGCGTTCCGCGTCTATGGCTGCTGAGCAGCCTGAACCGGCCGCTGTGACTGCTTGGCGGTAGGTGTGGTCTTGGACGTCGCCGCAGGCGAAGACGCCGTCGATGTTGGTGTAGGTGGAGCGGCCCTTGGTGATGAGGTAGCCGTTGTCCTCCATGTCGAGCCAGCCCTTGAAGAGGTCGGTGTTGGGGACGTGGCCGATGGCGACGAAGACGCCGGAGACGTCGAGGGTGGAGGTCTCGCCGGTGTTGACGTCTTTGAGGACGAGACCTTGCACCGAGGTGTCGCCGAGGACGTCCTCGACCGTGGAGTCCCACCTGAAGTCGATCTTGGGGTTGGCGAAGGCACGGTCCTGCATGATCTTCGAGGCGCGGAGTTCCTTGCGCCGGTGGATGAGCGTGACGGTCTCGCCGAACTTGGTGAGGAAGTTGGCCTCCTCCAGCGCCGAGTCACCACCGCCGACGACGGCGATGTGATGGCCGCGGAAGAAGAAGCCGTCGCACGTGGCGCAGGTCGACACGCCGTGGCCCATCAGCCGTCGTTCGTTCTCGAGGCCGAGCGTCAGGGCCCGGGCGCCGGTGGCCACGATGACCGCGCGCGCCGAGATCTCCTCGTTGTTGACGACGATCTTGTGCGGTGTTCCGGAGAAGTCGACCTCGCTCACCTTGTGGGTGAGGAACTCGGCGCCGAAGCGCGCCGCTTGGGCCCGGAAGGCGTGCATGAGGTCGGGCCCCATGATCCCGTCGACGAAGCCCGGGTAGTTCTCCACCTCGGTGGTCAGCATGAGCTGGCCGCCGGGCTGGTCGCTGGTCGACGAAGGCTCGCCCTCGATGACGAGCGGGTGCAGGTTGGCGCGGGCCGCGTAGACGGCGGCGGTGAGCCCGGCCGGGCCCGAGCCGATGATCACTACCTCGCGGGGTTCGCTCACTTCTCAGTCCTTGTTCTTCGGCTTGCGCCGGGACCAGAAGAACAACCCCCCGACCGTGAAAAGTCCCCCGATCACGGCGTACTTCGTCCATACGTTGCCGGGGATGTAGACGTCGAGGACGCGGATGACGCCGATCGCCAGCAGCAGCAAGGCGATGCCGCCGACCACGCCGGCGACGAGGCCGTAGACGATGCCGCGGGCGACGGTTGTGAGGGGCACGGTCGTCTTGTCGCGGATGGAGCCGACGACCGACTCGATGGTGTCGGCGGCCTGCGCGGACCAGTCGCCCGATTCGGACATTGGCGCAGACTACCCTTGCCGCCCGATGCGACAGGCCGTAGCCGTACTCGTCGGTGCCGCAGTCGCAGCCGCCGCCGCGCTGATCCTCGGTGAATACGAGCTGAAAGGCGTGATGGCGGTGGTGGCCGGGATCTTGTTCGGCGTCGTCATCGCCGAGGTGATGGTCGCCATCGACAAGCACCCTTCCCTCGCGGTGGCGCTGCTCAGCGGGGTGTACGCCGCGATCGCCATGGCGTGGTCGGGGTGGATCGCCGCCGGGCGCACCTGGCACTACTTCGGGCGGAGCCGCTGGATCGCCCTGCTGGTCGCGGCCGTGGTCGCGCCGTTGTGGATCAGAAGTGCTGGTCGACGAGTACCTGACACCGAGCCGAGTCCATGACGACCAATCGTCGCCCCGGCTCGATGCCGAAGACCTGCGCCGCCGTCCCCTTCCACCGCAGCCGCGCCCGGTAGACCACGTCGCCGCCACCGGGCGGCGTGCACGAAGGGGCCGCAAACGACGCCGGGGGCGCGGGTGCGGCGCGGGCGACCAGGGCGCCCAGCGCAGCCGGGTCGGACTGGTCACCGAGGTCACCGCCGTCGACGGGTGATACGGGCGCGGCCGCTGCGGCCGCGCCAGACGCCGTTTGCGACTCCCCGGCCGCGGTGCCGGACGCGTCCTTGTTGGCGGTCGACAGCGCTGTGGTCGTGCGGTGACCGCCGCCGCGGAGGAGGAGCGGCGTCGCGATGCCGGCGACGAGGACGATCGCGGCCGCCGCCGCCACCAGCGCGAGCCGTCGGTTCGACCGGGCGGGCCGA
>JAFATL010000201.1 GCA_019243975.1 Actinomycetota bacterium
CGGCATCGGCATGCGAGGTCTGGCACCGTCGCGCGTGTTCGCGCCGCAAGCGGTGAAGTTCACGCGCGCTGCCACCGAGGACGACCTGACGCGCGTGATCGACGACTTCGGTTCGGCGGCGCGCCGGGCGGTCGATGCCGGCTTCGACGCGGTCGAGCTGCACTTCGGGCACGGCTACCTCGTCAGCTCGTTCCTCAGTCCCAAGCTCAACAAGCGCAAGGACCGGTGGGGCGGCAGCATCGAGAACCGGGCCCGCCTGGCGCGGCAGGTCGCCTTGCGTGCTCGTGACGCCGTCGGCGACCGCGCCGCCGTGATCGCCAAGCTCAACATGGCCGACGGTGTGCGCGGTGGGCTGTGGGTCGAGGAGAGCATCGACGTGGCGCGCCTGCTCGAGGCCGACGCCGCGCTGGACGCGCTCGAGCTCACCGGCGGCAGCTCGTTCCAGAACCCGATGTACCTGTTCAAGGGCCCCGCGCCGGTCGACGAGATGGCGGCTGTGTTCCCGCCGTTGCTGCGCGTCGGCCTCAAGCTGACGGCCAAGAAGTTCTTCAAGGAGTACCCCTACGAGGAGGCGTACTTCCTGCCCTACGCCCGGCAGTTCCGGGCCGCCCTTGACATGCCGCTGATCCTCCTCGGTGGCATCAACAAACTGGAGACGGTCCGCACCGCCCTCGACGAGGGGTTCGCATTCGTCGCCATGGGCCGCGCCCTGCTGCGCGAGCCCGACCTCATCGGCCGCTGGCAGAAGGGCGAGCCGAGCGAGGCGCTCTGCATCCACTGCAACAAGTGCATGCCGACGATCTACCGGGGCACCCACTGCGTGCTCGTCCCCCCCGACGAACGCCCCGGCCACCCCGTCACCACCCCCTCCGCCTGATCTGCAGCAACGCCGTGCGGCCGGGCGGCGCAGGCCGGAGGGCAGTGTGAGGGAGTCCGACATACGCGAGGTCGAACTGCCGCGACCACCTGTCCGCACCGGGGCCCCGGCCCGCGGCCCAGCGGACGGCTGCGTAACGGGGCAGCACGAGGTCGGCCGCAACCAGCCGGGAGCCGCGCGTCAGCAGCCGCCGCAGCACGGCGGTGGTGAGGGCGAACGGCGGGTTCGCGACCACCCGGAACGGCCGGCGCGGCAGGCGCAGGTCGGCGACGTCCACCTGCACCACCGTGACGGCTTGGCCGCCGAACCGCGCTCGCAACGCGGCGGCCCGACCCGGGTGCAGCTCGAACGCCACCACCCGCGCGCCGGCGCGCACCAGCGGCGCCGTCAGGGCGCCGGTGCCGGCGCCGATGTCGAGGACGAGATCTCCGGGGTTGATGCCAGCGCCGGCGACGAGCCGGCACGCCCAGTCGTCAGCGAGCTGGTGCCATCCCCACCGTGGCTGTGCCACGGAGACGGGTCACGAAGAACACGGGCATGACCGGCACGATGGCCGACGGCGACGGCTGACGCCAACGGTTAATGGACCTGTCGGTCCACAAACCGGGACTGTCAGGCGGCGTGGGCGGGGACGGCGGCTGCGGTGGCGGTGACCAGGTCGAACACCGGCTCGCAGGAGAGGCGGTCGAGCACACGCGTGGCGTGTGCCACATCGCTGAACACCACCGCCGTATCGGCGTCGGTGGTCCACGTGCCGTCGGCGGCAAGGAACCGCCCCGTCGGCGCGTGTCGCACGAGTACGGAGCGCGACGAGCCGATGTGCAGGGCCGAGCCCACGAAGGACCAGGCGCAACGAATCACTCGATCGATCCCGGCAGCCATGGTTCGACCCTAAGCGGCCCGCGTTGCAACGTCGTGGCAATTAGCTGACCGTTCATGAAAGTGCGCGTTGCATGCCCCGAATTAGGGCATTCTGCGCACTGCCTTACTTCAGCAGCCGCTTGAGCACCTTGCCGTTGGGATCCCGCGGCAGCTCGTCCACGAACTCCACGACCGACGGCACCTTGTAGTCGGCCAGTCGTGCCCTCAGGTGGTCCCGCAACGCGTCGGCGTCGACGGGGGTGCGCGTCTCGACCACCGCCTTGAGCACCTCGCCGTAGCGGTCGTCGGGGATGCCGAACACCGCGCAGTCGACAACCTCGGGGTGCGTGTGCAGCACCTCCTCGATCTCCCGCGGGTAGACGTTGACGCCGCCCCACAGCACCATGTCGCTGACCCGGTCGGTGATGTAGAGGTAACCGTCGGCGTCGAGGTGGCCGATGTCGCCGACCGTGAACGCGTCGTCGCGCCAGGCCCCCTCGGTCTTGGCCGGGTCGTTGTGGTACTCGAACTTCAGGCCGCCGGGCGGACGGATGTAGACCACGCCGTCCTCGCCGGTCGGCAGCAACGCGCCGTCCTCGCCGACGATCAAGATCTCGGTGCCCGGCCACGGGGTGCCGACGCTGCCGGGATGGGCGCGCCACTCGTCGGGCGTGATGCGCGTGGCGCCGCCCTCACTCGCGCCGTACAGCTCGTGCACGGCGCCGGGCGCGAGCACGTCGATGATCCGTTCCTTCACCGGCACGGGACACGGCGCGCCGCCGTGGATGATCAGGCGCAGGCTCGACAGGTCGAACTTGGCCCGCTCGTCCTCGGGCACCTCGAGGATGCGGATGAAGTGCGCCGGCGTCATGAAGCTGGTGGACACGCCCTCCTCGTCGACCAGGCGCAGGAACTCGCGCGCGTCCCACGTCGGCATCACCACCACGTCGCCGCCGTTGTAGAGCGTGGAGAACGCGTAGCCGCCCGGACCGGCGTGGTAGGCGGGGCCGCACAGCAGGTACACGTCGTCGGCCGTGAAGCCCCACAGCACGGCGAGCATGTCCTGC
>JAFATL010000231.1 GCA_019243975.1 Actinomycetota bacterium
TCGGCCCGCCAGATGTGCGCGGTGACTGGCACGCCGGCCAGGTCGACCTCGATGGTGGCGCCGTCGACGAGGGTGAGGGCCATGGCGTGGGGGTCGAGGGTGGGGAAGCGCTCCTGCTGCCAGCCATCGGCGTTGAGCTCCTGGCGGAAGTAGCCCTGCCGGTAGAACAGGCCGACGCCCACCAGCGGGATGCCAAGGCCGCTGGCGGCCTTGAGGTGGTCGCCCGCCAGCACGCCCAAGCCGCCCGAGTACTGCGGCAGCGCCTCGGCGATGCCGAACTCAGGTGAGAAGTAGGCGACGGCGCGCAGCGCTGACGCGCCGCGGCTTTGGAACCAACGCGGCGCGGTGAGGGCGCGCTCGAGGTCGGCGTACACCTCGTCGAGGAACGTGAGGAACGCGGAGTCGGTCGCCAGGGCCTCGAGGCGGTCGCGCCCGACCAGTCCGAGCAGGCGCACGGGATCGTGGCCGGTGACCTCCCACGTGGCGGGGTCGACCCAGCGGAACAGGTCCCGGGTGCGCTCGTCCCATGACCAGGAAAGGTTCATCGCCAGCTCGTGCAACGGCTGGAGCGCTTCCGGGAGCTTTGGTCGAACGGTGAACGTACGCATCGCTCGCATCTTGAGAACCACGGTAGCGGCGGGACGAAGTGGGGCAAGAATGGGGGGAGTGCCGCTGCCCCGGATCACGATCGACGACGTGCGCCCGAGGACCCCGACGGGCCGTTACCCGGCAAAAGCCGTGGTCGGCGAGGTGATCCCGGTCTCGGCCGACATCTTCAAGGACGGCCACGACGGCTTGGCCGCCCGGGTGCGGTGGCGGCCCGTCGACAAGGAAACGTGGCAGGAAGCGCCCCTCACCGACGTAGGAAACGACCGTTGGCAGGGTGTGATCGAGGCCACCACCCTCGGTGCTCACGAGATCGTGATCGACGCCTGGCCCGACGTGTACGCCACGTGGCGCCACAAGCTGAGCGCCAAGCTCCAGGCCGCGCAGGAGGTCGACGTCGAGCTGGAGGAGGGCGCCCGGTTCCTCGAGGCCCGGGCCAAGAAGCTCACCGGCGACGACAAACGGGTGCTGACCGAGGCCGCCATTGCATTGCGCTCGGGGGCGCCGGCGCCGGCGCTGGCCCCCGAAGTCGGGCCGCTGGTGGCGGGGCCGACCAAGGCCTCGGACGTGACCACCAGCAAGCCGCAGCCGCTGTGGGTCGATCGCGAACGTGGCCTGGTGGGCGCGTGGTACGAGGTCTTCCCGCGGTCAGAGGGCGGCCTCCGCGGTCTGGCCGAGCGCGTGCCCGCCATCGCGACCATGGGCTTCGACGTCCTGTACCTGCCGCCCATCCATCCCATCGGCACCACGGCGCGGAAGGGCCGCAACAACACCCTCAACCCCGGCGCGTCCGACCCGGGCAGCCCGTGGGCGATCGGTTCGCGCGACGGCGGGCACGACGCCATCCATCCCGACCTCGGCACGTTCACCGACTTCGAGTCGCTGGTGGCCAAGGTGCACGAGTCCGGCATGGAGCTGGCGCTCGACTACGCGCTGCAGTGCTCGCCCGACCACCCGTGGGTCACCGAGCATCCGGAATGGTTCCACCACCGGCCCGACGGTTCGATCGCGTACGCCGAGAACCCGCCGAAGAAGTACCAGGACATCTACCCGATCAACTTCTGGCCGGCCAAGGAAGCCGATCGCAAGGCGCTGTGGGACGCGTGCAAGGCGATCCTCGACCTGTGGATCTCCAAGGGTGTGCGCATCTTCCGCGTCGACAACCCGCACACGAAGCCCATGGCGTTCTGGGAGTGGGTGATCCCGGCCGTGCAGGCTGACCATCCCGACGTGCTGTTCCTCGCCGAGGCGTTCACGCGGCCGAAGGTGATGGCCAAGCTGGCCGAGGTCGGGTTCAGCCAGAGCTACACGTACTTCACGTGGCGCACCGCCAAGTGGGAGCTCGAGGAGTACATGCGGGAGCTGGCCGACGGGCCCAAGGCCGAGTTCATGCGGCCCAACTTCTGGCCCAACACGCCCGACATCCTGAGCGGGCCGCTGCGCGATGGCCCGCCGTCGGCGTTCCGGTTGCGGCTGCTGCTGGCGGCCACGCTGGTGCCGTCGTACGGCGTGTACCGCGGGTACGAGTTCTGCGAGAACGAACCGGCATCCGACACCAACGAGGAGTACCTCCATTCCGAGAAGTACGAGCTGCGGCGGCGCCCGTGGGACGGCAGCGCCCCGTTGCAGCCGTTCATGACCGCGCTCAATGACGTCCGCCGCCGGCATCCCGCGCTGCATCGTCTGCGCAACCTGACGCTGCACGGCGCCGACAACGAGGACGTGATGGTGTTTTCGAAGCGCAGCGACGACGGCTCCGACGTGGTGCTGGTCGTCGTCAACCTCGACCCGTTCAACACCCGCGAAGCCACGCTGTCGCTCGACCTGGGTGCGCTCGGCGTGCCGTGGACCGAGCCGTTCGACGTGTGCGACGAGCTCACGGGTGATCGCTATGGCTGGTGGGGCCCGAATCCCTACGTGCGCCTCGACCCGGCCGTGCAGCCGGGCCACGTGTTCCACGTTCGGACCCCCGGTCAGGTATGAGCAACCCGGCAATCTCCTCCGATCGGCCCGACCCCAGCTGGTACCAGCACGCGGTCTTCTACGAGGTGCTGGTGCGCGGGTTCTACGACGCCAACGGCGACGGCACCGGCGACCTGGCTGGGCTCACGGCCAAGCTCGACTACCTGCAGTGGCTCGGCGTCGACTGCCTGTGGCTGTTGCCGTTCTACCAGTCGCCTTTGCGCGACGGCGGTTACGACATCAGCGACTTCTTCACCGTGCTGCCCGAGTACGGCAACCTCTCCGACGCGGTCACGTTCGTCGACGAGGCGCACAAGCGCGGCATCCGCGTGATCGCCGACCTGGTGATGAACCACACCAGCGACGCGCACCCGTGGTTCCAGGAGTCGCGCCTCGACCGCGTGAACCCCAAGGCTGACTGGTACGTGTGGAACGACGACGACACGCGTTGGTCCGAGGCGCGGATCATCTTCGTCGACACCGAGCGT
The DNA here is from genome assembly GCA_019243975.1 of Actinomycetota bacterium. GTDB lineage: Bacteria > Actinomycetota > Acidimicrobiia > Acidimicrobiales > JAFATL01 > JAFATL01. The sequence goes on from JAFATL010000231.1 coordinate 3,057, forward strand.
TCCAACTGGACCTGGGACGCCACCCGCAAGCAATACTTCTGGCACCGCTTCTTCAGCCATCAGCCCGACCTCAACTTCGACAACCCCGAAGTGCAGGAGGCGATGCTCGAGGTCATGCGCTTCTGGCTCGACATCGGGCTCGACGGCTTCCGCCTCGACGCGGTGCCGTACCTGTACGAGCGCGACGGCACCAACGGCGAGAACCTCCCCGAGACGCACCAGTACCTGCAACGGGTGCGCAAGGAGGTCGACGCCCTCTACCCCGGCCGGGTGCTGCTGGCCGAGGCCAACCAGTGGCCGGCCGACGTCGTGGACTACTTCGGCGACGGCGACGAGTGCCACATGTGCTTCCACTTCCCGTTGATGCCGCGCATGTTCATGGCCCTGCGGCGCGAGCAGCGTCACCCCATCACCGAGATCCTGGCCCAGACACCGGAGATCCCCGACGGCGCCCAGTGGGGCATCTTCCTGCGCAACCACGACGAGCTCACGCTCGAGATGGTCACCGACGACGAGCGCGACTACATGTACAGCGAGTACGCCAAGGACCCCCGCATGAAGGTCAACATCGGGATCCGGCGCCGGCTCGCACCGCTGGTCGAGAACGACCGGCGCGTGGCCGAGCTGCTGCACGCGTTGCTGTTCTCGCTGCCGGGCAGCCCCGTGCTCTATTACGGCGACGAGATCGGCATGGGCGACAACATCTTCCTCGGCGACCGCGACAGCGTGCGCACGCCGATGCAGTGGACGCCTGACCGCAATGCCGGCTTCAGCCAGTCCGACTTCGCCCAGCTCTACCTGCCGCCGCTGATGGACCCGGTGTACGGGTTCCAGAAGGTCAACGTCGAGGCGGAGATGCGCGACTCCAGTTCGTTCCTGCACTGGATGCAGCGGTTGCTGCAGGTGCGCAAGCAGCACCTGTTGTTCGGCACCGGCAGCTTCGAGGTCCTTCCCGTGGAGAACCCGTCGGTGCTTGCGTACATCCGCCGGGAAGGAGACGACACCGTGCTGTGCGTCAACAACCTGAGCCGTTTTGCCCAGCCCGCCGAGCTGCCGATCCAGCAGTACGCCGGCACCGTGCCGGTTGAGCTCATGGGACGCGTGCCGTTCCCGCCCGTGGGTGAGCTGCCGTACTTCGTCACCCTCGGTCCCCACGCGTTCTATTGGTTCCAGCTCACCGATCCCGGGGTAGCGGGTCCGGCGTGAGCACGTCGTTGGCCAAGACGCTGCCCGAGGCCCTGCCCGACTTCCTGGGGCGTCAGCGGTGGTTCGCAGGCGACCGCCCCTCGAAGGTGACGGTCTCGACGGACGAACTGCTGGCCGACGGCGACGTGCCGATGCGGCGCCTCGTGGTCGACGCCGACGCGGTCAGCTACCAGATCCTGGTCGGGTCCCGCCCAGCCGACCAGCTGCCCGACGCCGTCGTGGACGACGCCGTGATCGCCGAGCTCGACGGTGTGGCCGTGTACGACGCGCTCGTCGATCCCGACCTGGCGCTCAGGCTGCTCGACATCGTGAGCGGCGAGACGGCCGAGCGCGTGCGTCCGGCGGGCGCCGAGCAGTCGAACACGTCGTTGGTGTTCGACGACCGGGTGATCCTCAAGGTGTTCCGCCGCTTGGCCCACGGGCCCAACCCCGACGTCGAGGTCACCACCGCGCTGGACGCGGTCGGGTTCAATCACGTGCCCGAGCCGATCGCGGTGTGGCGCGAGAACGGCTTCGACCTCGCCATCGCCCATGAGTACCTGCTGGGTGGGAGCGAGGGATGGGCCATGGCGCTCACGTCGTTGCGCGACCTGTACGCGAGCGGCGGCGATCCCGCCGAGAGCGGGGGCGACTTCGCGGCCGACGCCGAGCGCCTGGGCACGACGACGGCGCGCTTGCACCTCGCGCTGGCCGAGGCGTTCGGTGTCACCGAAGGTGTCGACGACCCGCACCTCATCCGCGTGCACGGCGACTACCACCTCGGGCAGGTGATGCGGACGGACCTGGGGTGGTTCATCCTCGACTTCGAGGGCGAGCCGGCCCGGCCCTTGGAGGAGCGCCGCCAACCCGCCTCGCCCTACAAGGACGTCGCCGGCATGCTGCGTTCCTTCGACTACGCGGCCCAGGTGGCGCTACGCGACCGGGGCGAGGACGAGCGTTCGGGCCTGGAAGCAGCGGCCGCCGCGTGGGAGCAGCGCAACCGCAACGCGTTCCTCGCCGGGTACGACAACGCCAAGGGCATCGACGAACTGCTGCCGGCCGATCCGGGTGAACGGGCGCGGCGATTGCGGTTCTACGAGCTGGAGAAGGCGCGGTACGAACTCGCGTACGAGCGTGCACATCGCCCCGATTGGGAAGACATCCCCCGTACGGCGATCGCCCGCCTGGAGGCGGAGGGGGAACCGTGAGCGAAGCCAAACAATCAACCGTTGAATTCGCGCCCACGCTGGGTGACATCGACCTGCACCTGCTGGGTGAGGGCCGCCACCGTCATCTCTTCCGGATCCTGGGCGCCCATCCCCGCGTCCACCAAGGAGTCGAAGGCACGGCGTTCGCGGTATGGGCGCCCAACGCGCGCGCCGTGCGTGTTGTCGGCGACTTCAACGACTGGGACGGGCGACGCCACCCGATGCGTGAGCTCGGCGTGTCCGGCGTGTGGGAGCGCTTCGTGCCGGGCGTGGGCCCGGGCACCCTCTACAAGTTCGAGTTGGAGGGCGCCGACGGGCGGCTGCGCCTGAAGGCCGACCCCTTCGCCTTCGCCACCGAGGTGCCGCCGGGCACCGCCAGCGTGGTGGCCGAATCGGAGTACGAGTGGACTGACGGCGCGTGGATGACGCGGCGCGATCACGTCAACGTGCAGCCGGTGGTGCGGCCGATGTCGGTGTACGAGGTGCACCTGGGCTCGTGGCGCCAGGGCTTGTCGTACCGCGAGCTGGCCGAACAGCTGCCCGCGTACGTCGCCGACA
>JAFATL010000439.1 GCA_019243975.1 Actinomycetota bacterium
CACGTGATCCGCAGGAACGGCGACGTGCTGCCGACGTTGCTGGTCGACGGCCACGTGGCCGGCGTGTGGCGCGCCGTCGAGGGCGGCATCGAAGCGACCGCGTTCCACAAGCTGCGGCGCGCCGACTGGGACGGACTGGCCAAGGAAGCCGCCGCGCTGACGGCGTTCCTCTCGGATCGCGACCCGCAGGTGTATCGGCGCTACATGCGTTGGTGGCCATCGCTGCCGGCCGTCGAGACCCGGGTGCTGCCGGCTACGAAACGCTGACGTCGTCGACCTGCAGCCACGTGTCGCCGTTGGCCCACAGGCCCGCGTACACCTGGACGCTCGAGTTCGCACCCGGGTTCACCGACAGACTGAGCTGGGTGTAGCCGGGCAGGTTGCCGAACTTCTGCTCGCCCAGCACTTGGCCGCCCGTCGTGCGCAGTCCGAAGTAACCGTCGGTGTTGTTGGCCGACGTTCGGATCCACGCCGTCACGGTGTACGTGTGGTTGGGCGTGACCGTGATCGTCTGGTCGACGTCGTTCCACCCCGAGGTGTTGCGAGCCCAGCCGTTGCCCGTGCCCGCGTGCTGGTTGCCCGCGCCGTGGTCGGCGCCGCAGTTCCCCTGGCACACCCACGGGGCCAGGCCGGCCGACTCGAAGCCGGGGTTGGTGACGACGTTGCCGGAGGGCGGCGGGGGAGGAGGCGGCGGCGGGGTGGTCGGCGTCTGCAGCACCGCCAGCATGCGGGGCAGCGCGTCGAGGAGGGCGAAGTTCCAGCAGCCGAAGTCGTGGCCGCCGTCGCACCCGTAGGGCGCCGACGGACCGGGCACGCCGTAGTTCCAGTAGAAGTGCGGGACGCCCGCGCTGTTCAGCGCGTTGTGCAGCTTGAGGGCGGCGTTCGCCATCGTGGTCTCGATGGGATCGGCGCCGTTGTTGGACCCCGAGCCCACCCACAGGCCCACGGCGACACCGCTCAACCGGGAGGCGCGGTTCACGGGGTTGAGGGCGGTGTAGGTCGTGTCGAACGGCGGGTACGGGTTGCCGAACGGACCGTAGGGGTTGTAGCCGTTCTGGCTCGCCTGCTCGCCGATCACCGACTTGGTGCCGGGATCCGACAGGTCGACGGCGCCCGAGAAACTGGCCGCGTAGGCGAACAGGTCGGGACGGTCCTGCGCGAAGCGGATGGCACCGAAGCCGCCCATCGACAGGCCGGCGATGGCGCGGCCGCTCTTCGACGCGATCGTGCGCAGGTTGGCGTCGGTCCACGGAATGAGTTGGTCGATGTAGAAGTCGCGCCACGCCTGGGCGCCTTGCGACTGGTCGACCCAGTTGGTGAACCAGCCGACCTTGCCGCCGTCGGGCATCACGGTGATGAGCGGCTTGTTGTTGGTGAGGTTCTCTTCGTCGCCGCCGCCGGTCGTCCACTGCGCCGAGTTGCCACCGGCGCCCCCGTGCAGCAGGTAGAGCACCGGATAGCGGGTGGTGCCGGACTGGAAGTAGTCGTTCGGCAGCGTGACCCGCACCCGATGCGGGCCGTTGACGGCGTTGGCCGACACCTTGGCCGTGGTGACGTCGACCTCGAAGGTGCGACTGGTGATCCACCGCCATCCGGTCACGGTGATGCCGTTGCCCGACGCCAGCGCCGGTGCATCGGCCGCTGCGGTCGACGCCGTACCAACGACGGGGCCGAGTGCAGCCAGGACAAGGACGACCATCCCCAGAGCGCGCCTCATGCTGGCAAGGTACAAGAGATAAACACTCTTGTCTATAACTTTCTTCGGCCTACTTCTTGGTGATCTGGGCGGCCAACTCCATGAGGGGATCGCGCAGGCGGAGCAGCTCGTCGGGTTCGCCCACGCCGATGGCGTTGGTGACAAGGGCGCTCACCGCGCCGACGAACGCCTGCGCGGCGAAGCGCTGCGACGGCGCGGTGCCGAGCACGCCGCGTTCGCCCTTGTGGGTCTCGGCGATGATGTCGGCGAAGGCCTCCATCGAGACGCGCCGCTGCTCGATGGCGACGGGCCCCGCGGCGTAGACCTCCACCAGGAACACTCGCGCCAACGCCGGCGCGCTGCGCAGGGCGCTCAGGAACACGTCGAGCACGTGCTCGAGCCGTTGCAACGGTTCGAGGTCGCCCGCCGCCCGCACCTGCGCCAGCTCGGCCGACATGGCCGCCGCCACGAACTGCGCGTTCAGCTGGTAGGCGGCGATGAAGCAGTCCTCCTTGTCGCGGAACAGCTGGTAGAAGGTCGCCCGAGACACACCGGCCCGGGCGAGGATGTCCGCCACGGTCGTCTTCACGTAGCCGAGCTCGGCCACCGCCTCGGTTGCGGCCTGCAGGAGGCGGGCGCGCTGGGAGAGCTCGACCTGTTCCCGTGACAGGCCGTGCGGGCCGCGAGGCAGCGCCCGATGTGCTTCGCCGGCTGGCATCCCCGGTCGAGCGTACCGGCGGGCACGATCCGATCCGGTCACCCGAAGCGCGCCATGATGGCCTGACGTATGGGGCGCAAAGCCGGGGTCACCGCCGAACAGACACGGGCCGAACTGCTGGCGGCGGCCGCCCGTGTGTTCGCCCTGAAGGGTTACGACGGCGCCAGCATCGCCGACATCTGCAACGAGGCCGGGCTCAGCACCGGCCCCGTCTACGCGCACTACGGGTCGAAGGCCGAGCTGTTCGTCGCCGTCCTCGAGGCCCACGGGCACGGGCAGTACCGCGAGCTCATCGGCAGCGGCCAGGTCACCGACGTCGCCGACTTCCTCACCCAGGCGGGATCGACCTACGACCGCCGTCCCGCCGCCGACGCCGCCTTGGTCATCGAGGCGATCGTGGCATCGAAGCGCGACCCCGAGGTGGCGGCGCTCGTCAGTTCGTGGCTCACCTCGGGCGAGGAGCTCCTGGCCGCCACCATCAAGCAGGCGCAGGACGCGGGCGTCCTCGACGACCGCGTGCGGCCCGAGACGATCAGCCGCTTGGCGACGATGCTCGCCCTCGGCTCGTTCCTCACCGCCGCCCTCGACGTCGACAAGCTCGACCACGACGATTGGGCGCGTCTCATCGCCCTGCTCGTCGACTCGGTGCGGCCCGCTCCCTGAAGATCAGGCGGGGCAGCACACCTCCAGCTCCATGCCGTCGGGGTCGCGGAAGAACACCGAGAGCTCGGCACCGAGCTGCTGGATCTCGCCCACCTCCTGGGCCCCGGCGTCGATCATGCGCTGTTGCACCGTCTCCAGCACTTCCCGGTTGGGCACCGCGAGGGCGAAGTGGTCCACGGCGCCGCGCCCGCCCTGGCGCCGCCGCTCGCCGATGATGTCGGCGGCGTCGACCGCGAACAGGTTGAGCATGGAGCCGCCGCCCAGGTCGATGATGCGCATCCACGGGTGGTCGTCGCTGCGGGGGATCTCGTGGACGACGCTG
>JAFATL010000511.1 GCA_019243975.1 Actinomycetota bacterium
GCCCAGAGCCTGCAACAGACCTTGAGCAACACGCTCACCTCGATGCTGATGCTCATCGGCACGGCGGCGATGATGTTCTCGATCTCGCCGGTGCTGGCGCTGGTGGCGCTGACCACCGTGCCCGTGTCCGTGTTCACCATGCGGGCGATTGCCAGCCGGGCCCGTCCCGGCTTCATGGCCCAGTGGCGCCACACCGGCACCCTCAATGCCCAGATCGAAGAGACGTTCACCGGCCACGCGGTGGTGAAGGCGTTCGGCCAGCAGCAGCGCACCGAGGACACGTTCCGCCAGACCAACGACCAGCTCTACGACGCGGCGTTGTCCGCCCAGTTCACGTCCAGCCTCATGCAGCCGGCCACCATGTTCCTGGGCAACATCCAGTACGTGCTGGTGGCGGTGGTGGGCGGCATCCGGGTGGCCAGCGGCGCCATCACCGTCGGCGACGTGCAGGCGTTCATCCAGTACTCGCGCCAGTTCTCGATGCCGCTCACCCAGCTGGCGTCGAACATCAACGTGCTGCAGAGCGGCATCGCATCGCTCGAGCGGGTCTTCGAGTTCCTCGACGCCGAGGAGCAGAGCGCCGACCCGGCCGACGGTGCCCTGCCGACGCCGGTGCGGGGCCGCGTCGAGTTCACCGACGTGACGTTCTCGTATGACCCCAAGCGGTCGCTCATCGAGAACCTGTCGTTGGTGGCCGAGCCGGGCGAGACGATCGCCATCGTGGGCCCGACGGGCGCCGGCAAGACGACGCTCGTCAACCTGATCATGCGGTTCTACGAGCTGAACGGCGGCACCATCACCCTCGACGGCAAGGACATCTCGAAGCTGTCCCGCCACGAGTTGCGCTCGCAGATCGGCATGGTTCTGCAGGACACGTGGCTGTTCGGCGGCACCATCCGCGACAACATCGCCTACGGCAAGCCCGGGTGCACCGAAGAGGAGGTCCTGGCCGCGGCCAAGGCCACCTACGTCGACCGCTTCGTGTCGACGTTGCCCGACGGCTACGACACGCTGATCAACGAGGAAGGCGACAACATCAGCGCCGGCCAGAAGCAGCTGCTGACGATCGCCCGAGCCTTCCTCGCCGACCCCGCCATCCTCATCCTCGACGAGGCCACCAGCTCGGTCGACACCCGTACCGAGGTGCTGGTGCAGGAGGCGATGAACGCGCTGCGGGCGTCACGCACGAGCTTCGTCATCGCCCACCGGTTGTCCACCATCCGTGGCGCCAACCTCATCGTGGTGATGGAGAACGGCCGCATCGTCGAGCAGGGCACTCACCACGACCTGCTCTGCCACGACGGGCCCTACTTCAACCTCTACAACTCCCAGTTCGTCGCCCCCGCCGTCGAGGAGCTCGCCGTCTAACGCAGCCGTGTCGCCTTCCAACACCGGCGACGCGGCCAGGCGGGCGACGCCGACGAGGAGCAGGGCGAAGAAGACGATCTCGACCGGCACGGCCCAGCCGCCGCGCAGCTGCTCGCCGAGCATCACCGCGCCGAGGATGGTGGCGGTCGTGGGGCCGAACGTGCACGTGGCCGGCATGGCGGCACCCAGATGGGTCGTGTGATAGGCGCTCTGCTGCAGCAACACGGCGGTGAGCGAGACGAGGCCCCATGCGTAGAACGGCCAGTGGCCGGCGAGGTAGCCGACGCCGTGGTCGCGGACGGTGTCGGAGATCACCTTGATCAGTGAGTCGGCCGTGCCGAACGCGACGCCGGACAGCGCAGCCAGGGCGATGCCCCGCTTGGTGCTTGTCAGGTTGCGGCTGGCGGCGACGCCGACCGCCACCACCACGAGCAGCATCCCGATCGGCACGGCCCACGGCACGGCCGACGCGAAGTGGGCTCGATGCTTCGGCGCGGCCACCACCAGGAACCCAGCCACGCCGATCAGCGCGAAGGCAGCGGCGATGAGCTCGGGCCGTTGCAGGCGCCGGCCGGAAGAACGCGCCGCAAAGAGCAGTGCGAACAGCACCTGCGTCGACGCGATCGGCTCCACGATCGCCAGCCGCCCGGTCGAGATGCCCGTCGCGACGCAGAGGAAGCCGAGATTGGCGATGCCCGCGCCCACCAGCCACGACCGCTTGCGCGCCAGTCGCAACAAGAGGCGGGGGTCCATGGCCGACGTCTTGTCGACCGTGCCCGCCACCGCGTGCTGGCGCGCCAAGCCGGCACCGATCAGCACCGCGCCGATGAGGGCCGGAACCGCGCCGATCATGTATCGCCGCCCACCACGACCGGAGCCTACGCAGCGGAAGAAGGCGAGGGTTGCGTCAGTCGACGGAAGCCAAGAAGGCGAGCACGTCGGCGTTGGCCTGGGCCGGGTACGACACCAGGTAGTTGTGGCCGGCACCCTCGTAGGTGACGAGCTTGGCGTGAGGCAGGGTGTCGGCCAGCTCCGCGCCCCACTCGGGGCGCACCGCCTTGTCCTCGGTGCCGTGCAGGACCAGGGCGGGGCAGGTGATCCCCGCAATCGCCTCGTTGGTGACCGAGTAAGCCCGCAGCGCGTTCTGCTGCTGGATGAGGCCGGTGGCCGATGCCTTGTCGGCCTTGATGGCGGCGCGGTCCTTGGCCACCGCCTCGGGCGACGCGGCAGAGCCATAGGACCCCTTGCCCAGGGCGAGCAGCACCCCGCGGGGCACGCGGGCGATGAGGTTCGCCACCTTGGGCGCGCGCGGCTTGTCGTCGTTGAGGATCCCGCTGCAGCCGACGACGAGCGACTTCACCCGTTCGGGACTCTGCAACGCCATCTGCAGCACGACAACACCGCCGAGGGACGCTCCGTAGATGTGGGCGGCGTCGACACCGGCCGCGTCGAGCACCGCGAAACCGTCGGAGGCCATGTCCTGGATGGTGCCGGTCTTGGTGGCCTGGCTCTGGCCGATGCCGCGGTTGTCGAACCAAATGACTCGATGCTGTTCGGCCAGTGCGTCGATCACCGGGTACCACATGCGGCTGCTATAGGCCGCCCCCATCACCAGCAGCACCGGGCTCCCGCTGCCCTTCGAGTCCCAGTAGATGCGGAGGCCGCCGTTGGTTGCGTGCGCCATCAGACCAGCACCTTGAGAGCGAAGTCGCCATACGTGCGGGCGACGTGGTCTTTGGAGTGAGGCGAGTCGGGGGTCCACCACTCGACAGCGCGCATTCCCATGGCGCCGATGGCGTGGACGGCGAGGTCGGGTTCGGTGGTGCCGAAGGCCTGTATCTCCACGCCCCGCTTGATCACATCGAGGAGGATGCGGGCGTTCTCGGTGCGCATCGCCAGCGCCGTGGCCAGGTTCTCGCCCGTGAGCGACGTGATCTCCCGGATGGTCACGCGCGCCAACGCCGGGTAGTCGAGGTGGGCGCGCACGTGCTCTTCGACGACGGCGCGCACCTGGGCGTGCGGCTCGCGCCCGGCGTCGAGGAGGGCCGCCTTGAGCCGGTCGCGATGGACGTCGAGGCCGATCTTGACCAGCTCGAAGAGGAGGTGCTCCTTGGACGCCACGTGGAAGTACAGCGCGCCGGGCTGCTGGCCCAGCTCGCTCATCAGGTCGCGCACGGACACGGCGTGGTAGCCGCGCGCGCCGAACTGCACGATGGCGGCCTCGAACAGCCGGAGGCGGGCACCTTGGAGGTCGTCGCGAGGCGGCAGCAGGTTCGGTCTGATCTCGGTCCCGACGGTCAACGGCCCTCCCCTATCTGAACGCTCGATCAACTCCTGGCCCGCGTGCAGTATGCAGAGCCCTTGACGGCGGCGCAACCGGCACCGCATGCTGTGCGCCGGGAACTGAACGATAGTTCAAGGGGGAACACCGCATGCGGCACTGGCTGGTGGCCATGGGGTTGGCGACGTGCGTGGCGGCGGCCGCCTGCGGTTCGACCGTCCAGCAGCAGGGCCGGGGCGGCGCCACCAGCGACGGCCTCAGCGGGGCCAGCGCCAACGGCGGGACCAACGTGCAGTCGGGCGCCGGCGACAACGCCGCCGCCAGCGGCAGCGACCTCGGCGCGTCGGGCTCCACCGGGTCCGGCGGCAGCACGTCGGGCAAGGGCACGAGCGGCAGCAAGACCACCGGCTCGTCGTCATCCAAGGTGGCCACGACCGGCGCACCAACGGTCGCCAGCGGCGCCCCGGTCGAAGTGGGCATCGTCATCTACCCCGACGTGTCGTCGTTCGCGGCCGAGTTCGGCGGCACTGCCGACGTCGGCGACCAGCAGAAGGAAGCAGAGGCCGCGGTGAACTGGGCCAACGCCCACGGCGGCTTGGCCGGTCACAAGATCGTTCCCGTCTTCTTCACCGTGCAGCTGACCAGCGCCACGCCCTACGACCAGACCGAGCAGCAGATCTGCTCGGTCTTCACCCAGGACCACCACGTGGTGGCCGCCACCACCGCGGGCGCCAACGTCGACAACGTGATGCCCGAGTGCCTGAAGGCGCACCACGTGCTCTACATCACCATCGGTCATTTCATGCACGACAACACCGACTGGGCGCAGTACCCCTTCATGTACTCCCTGGCCGAGACCAGCTCCACCCGCCTCGGCACCGCCATGGCACGCGAGACCTTGAACCGAAAGTTCGTCGCCAAGGGCGACAAGGTCGGCCTGATGGTCATGGAGGAGCCCGCACTCCTGCGAGCGGCCGACAAGGTGGTCAAGCCGATGTTCCAGGCCCAGGGCATCAGCGTCACCGAGTACACCGTCCCCTACCCGACGTCGACGCCCGACATCGCCAACTCCGTCGCCATCGACCAATCGGCCGCCCTGAAGATGGCGTCGCAGGGCATCAAGACCGTGCTGTTCCTGTGCCCCGGTTGCCTCAGCTTCTTCGCCCAGAACGCGGGCTCGCAGCACTACTACCCGCGCTACGTCTTCTCCTCCATCGACGGCCCCGCCGGCCTCACCGGTTCGCAGTACGCCGACAGCTTCCGGTCGGCGTTCGGCCTCGGGTGGGAGCCACTGCAGGACGTCGGTGGCTACTCGCACAACCCCGCACCCGGGCCCAACAGCACGCGCGACCTGTGCACCGCCATCGAGAAGCCGTCCGGTCAGGTGAGCGGCGACCAGAGCTTCTGGGCGTCCACCATCTTCTGCGACGCCGTGCTCACCATGTGGCAGGCCGGGCAGAAGATCGGCACGCTGCCGCCCACGGGCGACAACCTCGTGCAAGGCGTCGGCATGTTCGGGCAGAGCTGGCCGTCGGCCATGAACTACTCGACGAACGTGGCGCCCAGCCGCCACGACGGCGTCGAGGCCTACCGCGCCCTCAAGTGGGACGACGGCTGCACGTGCTTCGTGTACGCGGCGCCGACCTTCTTCCCGTTCCCCTAGGCCTGCCCTGTTTCGGGCTGGTTGCCGAAGCGGTCGATGTGCACGACCTCGCGGATCGGCGGGCGCGTCGTCGGGCCGTAGTTCCCCTTGGCCCAGCCGATCGGGATGATGCACACGGGGACGCGGTCGCGCGGCAGACCGAGGATGCGTCGGGCGATCGGCATGAGCCAGATCGGCAGCGTCTGCAGCGACGCGCCCAGGCCCACGGCGCGGCAGCCGAGCAGCAGGTTCTGCACAGCCGGGTACACCGAGCCGTAAAACGACGACACCGAGATCTGCGGCCACCCCACCGAGTGGTGCTTGAGGTTGCGCCGATAGCAGGGCACGACGAACACGGGGATGTCGGCGAAGTGCTCGGCCTGCCACTGCCCGGGTGCGATGCGCCGCAGCTCCCGCTCGTCCCCCGCCGCTGCCCTTCGTTCCATGGGGCTGAAGGCCCGGTACAGCGGGCGGTACAGCTTGGCCAGCCGCTCCTTCTGCTCGCGGCCGGTCACCACCACGAAGCACCAGTCCTGTGAGTTCGAGCTGGTCGGCGCCTTGAGCCCCAGCTCGAGCAGCTCGTAGATCAGCTCGAGGTCAACAGGCGTCTCGTGCAGGCGCCGCACCGCCCGCTGGGTTCGCATGGCGTCGGCCATCGGCATCGAAAGCCGGGCCAACGCCTCCTCGGTGGCGGGCGGGGTGAATTCGGTCATCGCCGTTTCTACCAATGGGTAGGCTGCCCATGAACATTCGAAGCACGGGCGCTCGTAACGAGCTGAGAGGCCGAAGGCCAACCGTCGAACCTGATCGGGGTAATGCCCGCGGAGGGAGCTCAGATGACCAATCAAGCCAGGTCGAAGTCGTACGCGCCGGGGCCGGCAGGCAGCCGCGTGCCCTTCACCGAGGTGGCGCTGTCGGGCGGCGAGCCGCCGGTGCGCCTCTACGACACCAGCGGTCCGGGGTCGGACCCGGCCGTCGGGCTCCCCCCGCTGCGCCTGCCCTGGATCACCGGCCGGGGCGACGTCGAGGGGTATGAAGGCCGCTCCCCCGCCGCTCGCGACGACGGCCGTTCCGCCGCCCGCAACGGCGAAGCACCGCCGCAGTTCGCCGGCGAACGTCGGCCGCCGCTGCGCGCGCGTGCCGGCAAGCGGGTCACGCAGATGCACTACGCCCGCCGCGGTGAGATCACCGCCGAGATGGAATTCGTGGCCACGCGCGAAGGCGTCGAGCCCGATTTCGTCCGGGCCGAGGTGGCCCGCGGTCGGGCGATCATCCCGAACAACATCAACCACCCCGAGTCCGAGCCCATGGCCATCGGTCGCAACTTCCTCGTGAAGGTCAACGCCAACATCGGCAACTCGGCCGTGACGTCCTCCATCCAGGAGGAGGTCGACAAGATGACGTGGGCCACGCAGTGGGGCGCCGACACCGTCATGGACCTGTCCACCGGCGCCAACATCCACACGACCCGCGAGTGGATCATCCGCAACTCGCCGGTGCCGATCGGGACGGTGCCGATCTACCAGGCGCTCGAGAAGGTCAACGGCGATCCCACCGAGCTCACGTGGGACATCTACCGCGACACGATCATCGAGCAGTGCGAGCAGGGCGTCGACTACTTCACCGTGCACGCGGGCGTGCTCCTTCGCTACGTCCCCCTCACCGCCAAGCGGGTCACCGGCATCGTGAGTCGGGGTGGGTCGATCCTCGCCGCCTGGTGCCTCGCCCACCACCAGGAGAACTTCCTCTACACGAACTTCGAGGAGCTGTGCGAGATCCTGTCGGCCTACGACGTGGCGTTCTCGCTCGGCGACGGCCTGCGCCCCGGCTCCATCGCCGACGCCAACGACGACGCGCAGCTGTCGGAGCTGCGCACCTTGGGTGAGCTCACCGAGGTGGCGTGGTCACACGACGTGCAGGTGATGATCGAAGGGCCGGGCCACGTGCCCATGCACAAGATCAAGGAGAACGTCGACCTCCAGCTCGAGGTGTGCCACGAGGCGCCGTTCTACACACTCGGCCCCCTCACCACCGACATCGCTCCCGGTTACGACCACATCACCTCGGCCATCGGCGCGGCGATGATCGGCATGTACGGCACCGCCATGCTCTGCTACGTCACGCCGAAGGAGCACCTCGGGCTGCCCGACCGTGACGACGTGAAGCAGGGCGTGATCGCCTACAAGATCGCCGCGCACGCTGCCGACCTGGCCAAGGGTCATCCGGGGGCGCAGGAGTGGGACGACGCGTTGAGCCGGGCCCGCTTCGACTTCCGCTGGCGCGACCAGTTCGCCCTCGCCCTCGATCCCGACACCGCTGCGTCGTACCACGACGAGACGCTGCCAGCCGAGGGCGCCAAGACGGCCCACTTCTGCTCGATGTGCGGGCCCAAGTTCTGCTCGATGCGCATCAGCCAAGACGTGCGCGACTTCGCCGCCGGCGTCAACGGCAACGGCGTCGTCGCCGACGAAGAGGTCGTGCTCGGGCTCAAGCAGAAGTCGGAGGAGTTCGCCGCCGGCGGCAGCCAGATCTACGTGCCCGTCAGTGAGTGACGCGTTAGCCGGCCTCTGACCACTGGCGATGCATGCGGGCATGGGATGCGTGCACGGAGAGGATGCCGCCCACCGTCCCGTCTGACCACGGGGCGCCCGGGATCTTCGACGCCAGCTGGTCGTCGTCGAGCTCGGCCAGGAGCGCCAGCGTGTCGGCCCGCACCGCCAGGCCGATGCGAACGAGCTCGTCGAGGGGCTTGCCCTGCTGCTCCACCTTCCACTTCTCGGTGAAGGCGTGAACGTAGGCCATCACGTCCTCGATGGGCCGCAACGCCTTGCCGCTCTCGTCGACGAGGGCGGTGTCCATCCCCTGCTCCCCCGACAGATGGCGGCGGACCATCTCGTTGAAGTTCCGCTCGATCAGGGTCGTGTGGATGAAGTGGTCGGCGTGCGACCACCACGAGTCGGGGTCGTGCTCACTCTGGGTTCGCGGCGCTGACAACTCTTCGTCGCTCAGCGACGCCACCCATTCGAGTGTCTCGGCGCGGCCGCGGTGCAGCTCGATCTCGATCTCGATCCGGTTCATGCCCGGAACTTAGATGGGCGGGCGCGACCTCGCCGCTTTGGTCGAGATCGACGAGCGTCTCGACCACGGCGTGGCGGCCCCGCTGCACCAACCCGGCCAAGCCGCCCTGGGTGCGAACGATGACGGCCACCGAGAGCAGGCCGGTGGCGACCGGGATGATCCAGGCGTTGTCGAACTTGAACAGCAGGGGCACGCCGAACACGGCGAAGGCCCCGAGCCACGAGCCCGACAGCCGGCCCAGCCCGCCGATCATGACCATCAGGACGAGCACGAGTGACGTCTCGGTCGGGAAGTCGGTGGCGTTCACCGTCTTCACATGGAGCGCGAACACCACGCCGCCCAGCGCCGCCATCCCGCCCGAAACCGCGAAGGCCATGAGCCTCGCTTTCGTCAGTGACACGCCGAGCGTGGCCGCCGCCTTCTCGTTCTCCCGCAACGCCGCGAACGTGCGGCCCGTGCGTGAGGTGAGCAGGTTGCGGGCCACCCAGATCGACAGCAGGAGGACGCCCAGAGCGACGACGAACAACGGCCGGTTCGACGGCGAGTCGAGGTCGAACGGACCGAAGGACGGGATCGGCATGACCCGGCCCGTCTGGCCGCCGCCGACGACGTCGCTGCGAAACACGAAGAACTCGGCCGCGTAGCTGAAGGTCAGGGTGACGACGGCGAGGTACAGGCCCTTGATGCGCAGGGCCGGCAGCCCGATGAGCAGGCTCACGACCATGCCGATGACCACCACCAAGGGCACGGTCAGCAGGAACGGCACGCCCAAGCGGCCGTGCAGATCGGTGGCTGCGAACGCGCCCACTCCGACGAGCGCCCAGTGCCCGAGCGAGATCTGGCCCGCGTACCCCATGAGCACGGTGAGGCTGACGCCCACGATCGCGCCGACGCACACGAGCGTGAGTGTCGAGTTGGTGGCCGAACCGGTGACGAGGCTCACCACCAGCGCGAACGCGATCAGGGTGGCGATGGTGACGCGGCTGACGGCGACGGCGTACACGCTCTTGGCCAAGCGGGCCGGCAGCTCGCGCACGGGCGGCACGAAGGCGACCTTGTCCTCGGTGTCTTCGCGCTGACCGAAGATGCCCTGGGGCCGGAAGATCAGCATGGCGACCACGGCGACGAAGAACACTGCGTCGGCCGCGCCCACGGTGCCGCGGAAGGTGCCTGAGATCGTCGCTTCGCTGATGCCGACGACGAGACCGCCGACCAACGCGCCCGGCAGGCTGGTGAGGCCGCCGATCAGCGCAGCGGCCAACGCCCGAACCAGGAAGCCGGTCGACAGCGTCGACAGGGCGAGGGTGCCTTGCTCGGAGGCGAGCAGGATGCCGGCCAATGCCGCCAGCATCAGCCCCAGCACCCACGAGAACGTGGCCACCTTGTCGACCGAGATACCGAGCAGGCGGGCCGAGTCGGCGTTCTCGGCGGCGGCGCGAATTGCAACACCGAAACGGCTGAGGCGGAAGAACAGCGCCAGCTCGATGCCGACCAACGGCACCAACGCCAGGATCTGAAGATCGCCGCCCGTCAGGTTGACGTGCCCGAGCTGGACGACGCCGTGCACCAACAGCGGGATGACGCGCAGCTTTTCGGCCTGACCTTGGCCTCGCACGAACAGCACTACGACGAGGCCGAGCACGGCCTGCCCGATGGCAAGCGTGGCCACCAACGTCACCAACCGCGGCGCGCGACGAAGGGTGCGGAACAAGAAGCGTTCGAGCCCGACGGCCTGGGCCCCGACCACGGCCAACGTGACGACCAGCGCGACGAACATGCGGGGCCGCGACCCCGCCGCGAACGGCATGAACCCGGCCTCGGCGGTGAGCCACCAGCACACGAACGCGCCGAGCAGCCCGAAGAACGGCTGGGCCAGGTTGAGTACCCGCGTTCCCTTGTAGGTGAGAACCAACCCGAGGGCGAGGATGCCGTAGATGAGGCCCCGGGTGGAGCCGAGCACGATGTAGCTGAACAGGCTGCTCATGCCGGGCTCCCCGCGGCCGCGAAGCCGGCGGACGCGCCGGCGAGGAACACCGAGCGCAAGAGGTCGTCGCGTCCGGTGAGCCCGGCTGACGGACCCGCGTAGCGCACCTCCCCCTTCTCGAGGAAGTAGGCGCGGTCGGTGTAGCCGAGGGCGAACGTCGCTTGCTGTTCGACCACCACGACGGTGAGACCCTCCTCTTTCACCAAGCGCTGCACGATGTCCATGAGCCGGGCGATGACGGCGGGGGCCAAGCCCAGCGACAGCTCGTCGATCATCAACAGCTCGGGCCTTGAGATCAGCGCTCGGGCGGTGGCCAGCTGCTGCTGCTCGCCGCCCGACAGCGTGCCGGCCAGCTGGTCGGCCCGGTCCGGGATCCACGGGAAGTACTCGACGACGCGCTCGACCTCTTCGTCGAGCTTGCGCTCGTCGGGCAGCACGTAGCCGCCCATGCGCAGGTTCTCCTCGACCGTGAGCGTGGGGAACAGGCCCCGCCCGCCCGGCACCTGCCCGAGGCCTTTGCGCACGAGGTCTTCGGCGTTGGCGTGGGTGACGTCCTCGCCCTTCCACCGGATCGTGCCCGCCGTGGTCGGGATCAGGCCCGACGACGCCTTGAGGATCGTGGACTTGCCGGCGCCGTTGGTGCCGAGCAACGCGATTCGTTCGCCTCGGCGCACCTGGAAATCGACGCCGTAGAGCACCTGCACCTTGCCAAAGAACACGTCGATGCCCTCGACGTCGAGCAGCACCTCGGCCTCGGCCTTGCGCTTGGGCTCGCGCTTGGGCGCCGCCTTCACCTTCTTCTGCTGCTTGGGTGTACCGAGGTAGGCCTCCACCACGGCCGGGTCGGCCATGACCTCGGCCGGCGTGCCCGAGCTGAGGTTCTCACCGGCGTCGAGGCAGTAGATGCGGTCCGACAGGCGCGTGATCAACGGCATGTCGTGCTCGATGATCAGGATGGTGGCGCCCGTCTTGGCCTGGATGTCGAGCAGCAGCGGACGCAGCGCTTCGGTCTCACCCTGGCTGATGCCGGAGGCGGGCTCGTCGAGCAACAGCAGTGACGGCTCGAGCGCCAGCATGCAGCCGAGCTCGAGCAGGCGCAGCGTGCCGTACGACAGCTCCGACGCGAACTTGTCGGCGAAGGCGTCCAGGCCGATCATCGACACGATCGATCGGGCCCGCCCGAGGATGCGGGCGTCCTCGCGGCGCGCCCCCGGCAGTCGCAAGGCGTGAGCCAGCATGCCCGTCTGTTGGTGGCGGTGCAGCGCCACCGACACGTTGTCGACAACCGTGAGGTACGGGAACAGGCGAACGCTCTGCAGGGTGCGGCCGATACCCAGCGCGGCGCGCTCGTGGGTGGACCGAGCCAGTAGGTCGTCGCCCTTGAAGCAGATCGACCCGTCGGTGACGGGCAGGAAGCCGGAGATGCATTCCATGAGGGTCGACTTGCCCGCACCGTTGGGCCCGATGAGCCCGACGATCTCGCCTTCGTACACGTCGAGGTCGACGCCACCGAGCGCGGTGAGCCCACCGAACTGCACCGTGACGTTGCGACACTCGAGCATCGGCGTTCGTTCGGCTGTCGCGGTGCGCTCGGCCATCAGAAGCCGTCCAACAGGCCGGGGCTGACCATCTTGTAGACGTTGTTCGACTGTGCCTCGTACACGGCCATCTTGGTGGCGCCGTGCATCGTGTTGGACGAGCCCGCGAACGTGATGGGGCCGGTCACCAGGTCGCTGTAGTTCTGGTAGTTGTGCAGGGCGGCAGAGAAGCACTGCCGAGTGAGGTTCCGGCCGCAGGCAACGAGCGCGCCCTTGATCATGCTGATGATCTGGTAGCCGAAGGCGGCGCCGCTGCCCTGCCGGTTCCACGCGTCCTGCCCGTTGATGGCCACGAACTGGTCCCGCGCCGTTGCGAGGGCGCCACATTTGGCCCGGTCGTTGATCTCAGGCGCCTGGAAGTAACAACCGGTGGCGAGGCCCCGCACGTGCTGCACGCCCCACGTCGGCGCCATCAACGTGAGCGCCAGGTCCCAGTCGTGGGCGAAGTCGACGAACGAATACGTCCACCCGCAGGCCGCGCCCGCGTTGCAGCGCTGCACGATCTGCGACGTCGTGACCGGGTCGGTCAGCGGCACGACGACCTGCGTGTTGGACTGCCGGAACTGCAGGATGTAGCCGTTGTAGTCGGGGTTCTGCGTGGGGCCCTGGGCGGTGACGATCGTCGACACGGTGAAGCCGTTGGCCTCGAGCCGGCGCTTGAGGTCGTCGGCCACCGGGTGGATGTACTCCGACGCAGACACGAGGATGCCGACGCGCTTGCCCTTGAGGTTGGGGTCGGTGCGCATGTAGTCGGCCAGCTGGCTGACCATGGTCTGGTAGCTGGCCGTCAGCTGGAACATGCCGGGAATCGGCTTGGTCTCATTGCCGCCGCCGGCCAGGTACGGCACGCCCCGCTTGTAGGCCTCGGCGGCCACGATGGCGATCTGGTCGATGCCGAGGGTGCCGCTCACCACGAAGTTCTTGTGGTCGTTGATCAGCGTCGCCGCCGCCTTGCGGGCGGTGGCCGCGTCGGCGCCGTCGTCTTGGATGTCGAGGACGAGCTTGCGGCCGGCGATGCCGCCGTGGTCGTTGATGTACTGCGCGTAGGTCTGGATGCCCTTGATGGGATCGGCGGCCAGGTTGAGCGGCGCCCCGCCGACGGTCTCGGGCGCATGGATCCCGATGTGGATCTCGGTCGCCGTCACTCCCGTCGTGTCGCCGCCGGTCGCAACCGATGCGCCGAGCGAGGTGGTGCTGGGACCCG
>JAFATL010000626.1 GCA_019243975.1 Actinomycetota bacterium
CCTCGGCGCCGGTGATGGTCGGTTCGGTCGATGGCACCGAGGTCGCATTCCTCGCCCGCCACGGCGTCGACCACCAGTACGGGCCGGCCCAGGTCAACTTCCGGGCCAACGTGTGGGCGCTGCGCACCGTCGGGGTCAATCGCGTGCTGGGGCCGTGCGCGGTGGGGTCGCTGCGGCCCGACGTGCACCCCGGCGACTTCGTGGTGTGCGACCAGCTGGTCGACCGCACGTGGGGCCGGGCCGACACGTTCTTCCGCGGACCCGAGCACCTCTCGTTCGCCGATCCCTACTGCCCGGAGCTCGGGGCCGCGGTGGTGGCGGCCGCCGGTGAGCAGGGCATCCGCTGCCACTCGGGTGGGACCGTCGTGGTGATCCAGGGCCCGCGGTTCTCGACTCGTGCGGAGTCGACCTGGTACCGGTCGGCCGGGTTCGACGTGATCAACATGACGCAATACCCCGAGGCGTATCTCGCCCGTGAGGCCGGGCTCTGTTACGCGTCGATCGCGCTGGTCACCGATTACGACACCGGCGTCGAGGGCGCACCGGGAATCGGCCCGGTGACGATGGACGACGTGTTCGCCGTCTTGCGCGACAACGTCGACCGGACCCGTGCGTTGCTGCAGCACGTCATCCCCACCTTGTCGGCCGAGGGCGCCACGTGCGACTGCCAGCACCCCCTTCCCAACGCGCCGCTGGCCACGTAGCTCTTCCATTCGGTACGCCTCCGGCGTAACGTCCTCAGCGGCGGCCACTTCCCCCTCTCGCCAGCTGTGCGAGCGCTTCCCTCTCGACTCGACGCTCGTGAGGAGCCGCGCCCATGCGCAAGCTGCGCTACCTCGTCCGCCGCCTGCCGATCCTGTACTGGGTCGGCGCCCTGTCACTGGTGCTGTGCACCGGCCTGGCCATGGCCCGCATCGTGGGCGGCGCCCAAACCGCCGCCGCCCAGTTCGGCACGCTGCGCCCCGTTCCGGTCGCGTCCCACGACGTCCCCGTCGGTACGTCGCTCGGCGCATCCGACGTGCGCATCCGCATGCTCCCGCGCGCCGTCATCCCCCACGGCGACGTCGCCTCGTCCACCGACGCCGTCATCGGCCACGTCGCGCTGGTGCCCCTGTCCG
The DNA here is from genome assembly GCA_019243975.1 of Actinomycetota bacterium. GTDB lineage: Bacteria > Actinomycetota > Acidimicrobiia > Acidimicrobiales > JAFATL01 > JAFATL01. The sequence continues at coordinate 1,119 of JAFATL010000626.1, forward strand.
AAGGCGAAGTCGTCACCGCCGCCAAAGTCGCCCCCACCGGCCTGACCGGCATCACCGCCCTCCTCCCCGATGACGCGAGGGCGTTGGCCATTCCCACCACGGCGGGCACTCCCCCGCTGCAACGAGGCGACCACGTCGACCTCTTGGCCAGCTTCGACCTCTCCGACTCCCCCGGCCCCACCACCATCACGCCGTCCGCCGCCCACTCATCCCCCGAAACCGCCGCCCCCACCTTCCCCGTAGCCCGCCACGCGACCGTCCTCGACGTCGCCAGCAAAGCCATCACCGTCGCCGTCACCGCCGACGAGGCCCCCCGCCTCGCCTACGCCCTCACCCACGGCGCAATAACCCTCGCGCTCACCGCGCCCTGAACCCGCCGTCCAAGTGGCGTTTGAGTGCCGATTCACGGCACTCAAACGCCTCCTGAAGGAGGACGCCATGCGCTCCGAACGGTGGCTCGCCATCACGTCGCTCGCACAGCGCCAGCACGCAGTCGTCTCGACCGACCAGCTCCGGCACATGAGCCTCCCGGCCCGCACCATCGCGAACGCCAGCAAGGCGGGACACCTCATCCCGGTGCGCAAAAGGGTGTACGCCGCGGCAGGAGTTCCCACCACGGAATTCACGCCGGTCATGGCGGCCTGCCTCGCGGGAGGGCCCTTCACCGCCGCATCGCACCTGTCGGCCGGCTGGATCTACCGCAGTCCGTTCATCGCGCCAGGCGGTCTCGACATCACTGTGTACGGCGATTGGTGCCAGCGCCTCAACGGCGTGCGATGTCATCGGTCTGTATTCCTTGACGAACCCGACCGAGCTGTCGTGATGGCCATTCCGACCACGTCCCCTGCCCGCACGATCATGGACCTGGCCGCCAGCGCTTCTGCCTGGCTGCTACCGAAACTGCTTGACGACTTCCTTCGTCGCCACCTCTGCACACCGCAGGAGGTCATGGCCTGCGTCGAACGGATCGGCGGCCGCGGTCGCGCCGGCACCGCGTTCCTCCGGGTGATTGCACAGGAACGCATCGACGGTCACCACCCCGGCGATAACGACTGGGAGGTCGGCGTCGCTCGGTCGCTCAGGAAGGCGGGCTTCCGAGTGGTGCAGCAGTTCCAGGTCGTCGTCGGCGACCGGGTGTTCATCATCGATTGTGCGATCCCCGACTACAAGATCGCGGTCGAGTTCAAGGGCTGGGAGCCGCGCAGCGTACGTACCGGGTTCGACCACGACGCCGAGCGAGACGTACTGCTCACCGGGGAGGGCTGGCAGATCATTCCCGCGACCTCTCGAACGAAGCACGCCGACCTCATCCGTGCCGTCCAGGAGGCGATTGAGTGCCGTAAATAGGCACTCAATCGCTACTTGGACGGGGGGTTAGGCGCGGAGGCCGGCTACTACGAGGATGAAGGCGCCGGCGGCGAAGCGGTAGAGGACGAAGGGGGTGAAGGAGCGGGTGCGGACGATGCGGAGGAGGCCCCAGATGGCGATGAAGCCGGTGAGGCCGGAGGCGAGGATGCCCCAGAGGAAGGCGGGGCCGGAGCCGTGGGGGATGCCGCCGTTGGCCATCAACTTGGCGCCCTTGTAGAGGCCGGCGCCGCCGATGATCGGGATGCTCATCAGGAACGAGATGCGGGCGGCGGCGTCGCGGTCGAAGCCGAGCACGCGGCCTGCGGTGATCGTCACGCCCGAACGCGACACGCCCGGCTGCAGCGCCGCCGCCTGCGCCAGGCCCATCCACGCGGCCTCGCGGAAGCGGAACTCGCCGACGTCGCGGCGCCCGGGCAGGCGGTCGGCCCAGTACAGGACGGCGCCGAACACGATCAGCATGATGGCGATCAGCACGGGCTTGCCCAGGTGGTCGTCGATCACCGACTCGCCGAGTGCGCCGGCGATGGCGCCCGGCACGGCCGACAACAACAGCAGCCACGCCAGCCGCTCGTCGGTGGTCTCGATCGACCGGTGCCCGATCGACCGCAGCCCCGCCCGCAGGTAGGCCCACAGGTCCTTGCGGAAGTAGGCCACGGCGCCGACGAACGTGCCCATGTGCAACGCCACGTCGAACGCCTTGTTGAGCGACTCGTTGTTGGCGAAGTCGTGCCAGTGAAACAGCCACGGCACGAGGATGAGGTGCCCGCTCGACGAGATGGGCAGGAACTCCGACAGGCCCTGGGTGATGCCCAGGACGATGGCGTGGATGATCGGCATGAAGAGGTCAGGTGGCCTTGGTCGAGGGGACGATGCGCGACCGCCACACGCGCGGCCGGTCGTAGTGGTGCCCGACGAGGGCGCCCTGCCGCAAGCTAGCCATGAACGACGGCGCGTCGGTGAAGTCCGGCATCTCCACGTACGCGGCGCCGATGGCCGACGGTTCGTGCGCGTCGCTCCCCGCCCCGATCGGCAACCCCGCCTCCTCGGCGGCCGACACCGCTCGCGCGTTCAGGTGCGACAGCGACGTCTTGGCGTTGAACCCCTCGAGCGCGTCGACCATGCCGTCGCGCAGGAACGCGGCCAGCACGTCCTCCTTCATGCAGTGGCGCATGGGGTCGAACGGGTGCGGGATATAGACAATGCCGCCCTGGTCGCGGATGCGCGCCACCGTCTCCTCGGGCTTGATGCCGGCGGGCAGCCGCTCCGACAGGAACAGCCCGATGATCTCGCCCGCCCACGTCCGCAGCTCCTGGCCGACGACGACGCGGCAGCCCAGCTTGTCCTGCAGCTCGACGGCGCCGTTGGTCGTGCCGTGATCCGTTATGCACAACACGTCGATGCCGGACTCGGCGACCGCCTCGATCAACTCGTCCGGCGTGGTCGTCGCGTCGCCCGACCACATCGTGTGCATGTGCATGTCGACGCGCACCGTTCCCGGCGGCCGAGGCGCGTCGAGATGGGGGTGCCGACTGGCGGCGGGCAATGGCACGGCGGGTATCGTACCGACCGTGCCTGTGCAGCTCGGATTGACGGCTGACGTCGAACTCGAAGTCCATGACGAAGACACCGCCATCGCGCACGGGTCGGGGTCGGTGCCGGTCCTGGCAACACCGCGCATCGTTGCCCTCTGCGAGGAGGCGGCCTGCCTGGCAGTGGCGCCGCAGCTGGCCGAGGGCGAGACCACCGTCGGGCTGCGCGTGGAGCTGGCGCACCTCGCCCCCATCGCCGTCGGGTCGACGGTCACGGCCGAGGCCACCCTCGACAAGGTCGAGGGCCGGCGCCTCATCTTCACGGTCTGCGTGAACGACGCCAGCGGGCTCGTCGCCGCCGGCAAGGTGACGCGCGCCACTGTCGACGTGAAGGGCTTCCTCGAGAAGGCTCGGTGATCGCCCGGCTCGCCGGGGTCATCGTCTACCTCGTCGTCGCCACCATTGTTCTCGGGTACCTCGGCGTCGGCGGCTACCGCGCCGGCTTCCTCTGGCTGGCGCTTGCCATCCCAGTCGTCGCCACCGCGCTGGCGTGGCGCGTGCTCCGGAACGTCGACACCAACACGGCTCTGTGGTGCGTCGCTGTCGCACTTATCGGCATCACTGCGTGCGCCAAGCTCGTCGACCTCGCTCCCGAGAGCACCGCCCGCCTCGCGCAGCACCTCGACGGCCTGAACCTCCCGTTCTTCAAGACCGTGCGTGAGACACGCAGCGGCCACGGCTGGTGCCGGCCCCACTGTCCTCGCGTGGAACGGCAGTACACGGTGCCGAGGACGGCGCCGCGGGCCGCGTACTTCACGGTCCTGCTGGCCCTTCGCCAGCACCACCTCTTGGACGTGAACGAACGCCTTCCCGATGTGAGGGCGGCCGGTGAGCGCGTCGTCACGCGGACCGACCGGTACACGATCACGGTGACGGCAGCGCCGCCGACGGCAAGGATCGTGCTGCAGTCGCGCTAGGGGACGACGACTTGTCGCACCACGTGTCGGGAGGGATCGATCTCCACTCGCACCAGGCCCGACGTCGTCGGGGAGGTCACCGACGGACCGAGCCGCAGCACGGTGCCGTCGCGGAACACCAGCCGGCTGCCGTCGATTCGCACCAGACGACCGAGGTAGAACACGACGGGCGGCTTCTGCGGCACCGGCGCGCCGATGGTGCCGATCCACACCATGGTGTGACCGTGCAGGCCGATCTGGACGTACTGGCCCTTGCGTTGCAG
>JAFATL010000692.1 GCA_019243975.1 Actinomycetota bacterium
GCAAAGGGTCACATCGGGCGAATCGTCGTCGGATCGTTAGTCGGCGGCCTCATCGCTGCCGTGCTGCTCATCACCGTGGTGTTCGTCGGCGCGCCCGAACACATCATCACGGGCGTCGCCCTGCTTGCCTTTGCCGGCGGCTGGGCAGCCCTCGCAGAGCTGTCGGCACGCCGCACCGACCAGCCCCAGCGTTGGGCGCGAGTCCCCGCCGCGGTGATGGCCGCCGCTGGCTTCCTGATCCTCCTCGTCGCCCCCACCGGGAACCAGGCCGGGTGGATCTGGCCTCCGGCGATTGCCGCGCTGGCCGCGTGGATGGCTGTTCAAGCTCGCCACTCGCTCCACAGCCACGCCCGCGCCTGGGTGCTGTACCCCGTGTTCGCCGCCCTGCTGCTGTCGGCCGTCGGGGGCGCGTACGAGACCTACCGCGAAGCCAACGATCAGACCGTCGGCGCCGTGCCGGGTCGGCTTGTCGACGTCGGCGGCTACAAGCTCCACATCAACTGCACGGGGACCGGCGGCCCGACCGTCGTGCTCGAGCCCGGGCTCGGCGAGGTGTCGCCCATGATGTCGGCCTGGATCGCGCCGGACGTCGCATCCACGACGCGGGTTTGCGTGTACGACCGCGCCGGCAGGGGCTGGAGCCAGTCCTCGGGCGCACCGCAGAACGCGGAGCAGGTCGCCACCGACCTGCACACGCTGCTGCGTAACGCCGGCGAGACCGGACCGTTCGTCCTCGCCGGGCACTCGGCCGGGGGCATCTATGTCCTCAACTTCGTCAAGCTCTTCCCCAATGACGTGGCCGGTGCCGTGCTGCTCGACTCCATGTCGCCTCAGCAGTACCAGCGGATCCCGTCGTGGCAAGGCTTCTACGAGGCGTTCCGGCGCGCGTCGAGCGTCATGCCAACACTCGCCCGCCTCGGCGTCGGACGGGTCGTCTACGACAGCCAATTCGGGGATCTGCCCCAGCCACAACGTGACCAAGAGAGGGCCTTCGTCGCGACACCACGCCACAACCGCAGCGTGCGCGACGAGTTCAGCCAGATCCGGACTTCACTCAACCAAGCCGCGGAGATCCAGACGCTCGGCTCGCTTCCGCTCGAGGTTCTGACCGCCGGACACCAGGACTACGACCAGTGGTTCCCGTTGCAGGACGAACTCCTATCTCTCTCGTCCAACAGCGTGCATCGCACGATCGCCGACGCAACGCACGACATGCTCCTTGCCGACCGTGACACTGCCCGCAAGTCCAGCGACGCGATCCTCGATGTGGTCACCGCCGTCCGCACCGGCTCCCCGGTGAAGGGAGGCTGACGATGAAGAACTCGGCGACCAGTTCATCCAGATCGAATCCGTCCGCGAGGTGAGCACACTGCTCGCCGCTTGTACCGAGGGTGAGAAGCAGCCATGCACATCGTGATCATCGCCCTCGTCGTACTCATCCTTGCGTTGACCCTCGTGAGCCTGATCTTCATCGTCGGTATGCGCAGGAAGGTTCCCTTCGTCCTCAACGCTGTTCGACGCAGCGGGCGGGCGATGAAGCCGCTGACCCTCCGTCGCGCGGGCGCCGCTGAGTCACCCACCGCTGTCGTCGAGCACGTGGGGCGGACCTCCGGGCGGCGTTACGAGACACCCGTCGTCGCGACCAAGATCGACAATGGATACGCGATCGCACTTCCTTACGGACCGAACACCGATTGGCTCAAGAACGTGCTTGCCGCAGGCCGCGTCACGCTGCGACACGGTGGTGCCGCACACGAACTCGAGGGCCCAGAGGTCGTGGCGCTCGGTCTGGTCGATGCTCGGTTCGCTGCCAAGGAACAGCGCCTCCACCGCCGCTTCGGCGTGCGAGATGCCTTGGTGCTCCGAACGCCTAACACCTGATTTGCGCCCAGTTCCTGCAACACGTCATTCCTCGACGCGTCGGAGCGCGAGGTCGAGGTAGAGCGGAGTGGTGACCCAGTCGTAGTGCGCACCGCTTGCTTCCCGAAGCCTGGCGGCGAGGGCATCGAACGTGCCGCTTGTCGCGACGCCGAGCTCCTCCGCACGCGGCGCCGCAGCGTCGAGTGTCGCGGCGTGGAGCTCAAAGCCGAGCGCCGGCGGCATGAGGACAGAGGTTGCGAGGGCGTAGGTAACGTCGAAGCCGGCCCCGGCCGCGTCCGTGGGGAGCGCGGCCACGGCGTCGGCGGGTACGCCCGCAGCCCGAATGGTGGCGTGGAGCAGCTCCCACGCGTTGGCCAGCGACGGGTTGGCGGGGTGGGACGTGGGGGCCGGCGCGGGGAGCGGCTCGAGGGCAATGAGCCAACCGCCTGGGCGGAGCAGGCCGGCGAGATGTCGCAGCATTGCCGCTGGGTCGCGTTGGTGCATGAGGAAGCAGCGGGTGTAGATGAAGTCGAGGGGGCCGCCGAGCATGTGCGGCTCCAGATGACGAGCGTCGGCGGCGATGAGTGTGACGTGTTCGAGGCCCAGCGCAGCGCAGTGTCGCTTCGCGTCGCCGACGGCGGTCTCGTTGCTGTCAACACCCACGACGTGCCCCTCGGGCCCGACGAGCTCGGCGAGGATCGGGAGCGCGCCGAGCGGACCGCAACCGCAGTCGAGGCCGGACCACCCGCGGCCGAGGCCAACCCGTTGCACGCTGGTGCGCGTCAGCTCCGCGGTGACATCGGCGATGGCGCGGAGACGTCTGAGGTCGGCTTCGGCGCCGTCCAGGACGTAGGTGTCCGTACGGGATGTTCCGCCGCTGGCTAAGAAGGTGCTCGTCACGGTCGCCTGCCGGTCACCAGCAGAGCGAGACCGGGCAGATTCAGGCCGTCGTCGTCGGAGTAGGGCGCGGCAAGGTCGGCGGCAGTCCGGCGGAAGGTGGCGAGCTGATCAGGTGTGGCGTGCTGGAAGGCGTCGGCCAACGGCCCCGCGAGCGAGCTCACGTGCTGAAGGTGGGCGTCGATGCCTTCGGAGCGCATGGCTACGGGGTGCGCCCCGACACTGACATCGACGAAGCCGGCGTCCTTGGCGAGCGCGGCGAGCTGGTCGGGGTCGCCCAGGGAGAACATGCCGCCGGGGCCGACCGGCGGGCCGCCCTTGGCGATGCCGGCGGCGGTGGCGGCCATCCCGACACAGGTCATCCAAGGGTTGTGTTCGATCCCTCCCCACACCAGCGCCCCGAAACGCCCACTGGCGGCGAGGACGCGGTGGATCTCGCTGAGCGCGACGGATGGGTCGGGAACGAACATGAGCCCCATGCGCGAGGCGACGACGTCGAACGAGCCGTCCGCGAAGTCGATGGCGGCAGCGTCGCTCACGGCCACCTCGACATTGGCGAAAGGCTCGGCTCGTCGACGGGCAACCTCGACCATCCCCGGTGCGATGTCGCTCAACACGACCCGCCCCGTGGACCCCACGAGGTCGGACCAGGTGGCGGCGAGACCGCCGGGTCCCGCCGCGAGCTCGAGGACGCGATCCCCCTCCCGAACCGCGACGCGGGCGACCATGGCTGCGGTGCTCTCACCGGAGTGGTCATCGATGTAGTCGACGTGGGCGTCCCACGCCACGGCAACGGTGCTCCACACCCGGGCCGGGTCAACGACGTCAGTCATGGTCTCACTCCGATCTGATACAGTTGACATGGAACGAATACAGTAGAGGTGTAGTGAAAATGGGACGGAAAGTCAAGGGCAGGACCTATGACTCCTCCGGTCGCCAAGCTCAAGCTGAGGCCTCCCGGTCGACGATCGTGCGGTGCGCGCGCGACCTGTTCATCGAGAACGGCTACGGCAACACGACCATCGCTGACATCGCCCGCGCCGCCGGCGTGTCGGTGGAGACGATCTACGGGGCGTTCGGGAACAAGGCGACGCTGCTGCAACGCGCGTGGGACGTCACCGTCGGCGGCGACGACGAAGACATCGTGTTCCACGAGCGTCCCGAAGTTGTCGAGATCCGCACCGAGCCTGACCTCGCAAAACGGCTCATGCTCCACGCCGCGTTTTCGACCAAGACTGCGCAGCGCATCGCCCCGTTCCAGCTCATGGTGCAATCAGCCGGCGGCGCCGATCCCGCCGCGGCCGCCATGCTCGAGGAGATGGGGCGGCAACGTCTGGCCGGCATGACCGTCATGGCCGCCGAGGCCGCCAAGACCGGGCAGCTTGCGGTCACCGAAGAAGAATGCCGGGACCTCATCTGGGCGATGACCGACGGCGTGCTGTGGCATCGACTCGTCACGGAGAGAGGCTGGACCAACGACCAGTACGCCGACTGGCTGGGCCGCATGTGGGTGCACCTGCTCGTGCAAGCAGCGGCCGGCCGTGGTCGCCGTGGCACGCCCACCTGACCGCGGCCGCAGGTCGTCCAATCCTGCACCGGAGCGCGGCCAGTTCACAGTGCCGAAACGAGCGCGGCGCGTGGCAGAAACACGCGTGGTGCATTGTGCGCGCTGATATGAGCGCGACCCGTGTTCTTGCGCCTCGATCGCGCGACAGGGTGACGCGGCGGTGGCTGACGCTCACGGCCATCGTCGCGGTCCTGATCGTCGGCTCGCTCGACGCGGCAATCGTGTACACAGGGACGACGCGCGCGACCGGCCATGGTCTGGCCGAGGTTCGCCACGCTGGCCGCAGTCTTCGAGGCGTTGTCGGCGCGAACGAGGGTTCGTTCCCCGGCCAGCACGCCTTCCGTGCCCTGCTCGAGCGGACCGACCGCTCGACACCTTCGTTACCCCGGCTACAACTTCTCGTAGCAAGCGTCGTAGCGCTCACGATGGCTGTGGGCATACGGCGGCGGCGCATCCGGTGGCATCCGCCCGGTTCGCTTGCCCTCGGCGGCGGCATCGGGCGCCGCGGCCCACCAGCAGCCGAGATCGTCTGACCGTCGGACCCGCGCCTGGCGCGGGCGACCATCTCGTGCAAAGCGCCGCGCAAGCTCGCGGCGCGCCCTCAGACATCTCATCGGCTCGTGTGCCGTCGAAAGGAACTTGTCCAAATGTCTCTGCACTCGCGCGCGCCATGGGGCGCGGGCTCGCGGCGCCGTCGCGCCCAAAGACCGAAGCGCCTCTCCATACGCGCCTTCAAGGAACGCGACACGCAACAGCGGTTCGCCATCATCCTGGCCGGCAAGATGGCAGGCATCGCGGCCGCCGCCGCCGTGGTCGCCTTTGCGTGCTTCATGTTCGAAACGGCGGCCGGGGCCGCCCCCAGCCAGGCAGCACTCAAAGCCGCTGACTTCGTCAGTCCCATGAACACAGCCTGGGTGCTCGTCGCAGCCTTCCTGGTGTTCTTCATGCAGGCCGGCTTCATGGCTCTGGAGGCCGGGTTCGCCCGCTCGAAGGAGTCGGTGAACATCATGATGGAGTGCATTTTCGACACCTGCCTGTGCGGCATCCTCTACTGGGCGATCGGCTTCGCTTTCGAGTTCGGGGTGGGCAACAGCATCATCGGGCACTCGTTCTTCTTTCTCCACCACAACACAGCCGATTACAACGGAACGACGGTCGGCTTCTATGCCTTCGTGCTGTTCCAGTTCGCCTTTGCCGACACGGCGTCAACCATCACGTCGGGCGCCATGCTCGGTCGTACGAGTTTCAAGGGTGACATCCTCTACAGCCTGGGCGTCTCGGGCTTCATCTACCCGCTGACCGTTCATTGGATCTGGGGCCCGGGTGGCTGGCTCGGGAACACGATGGGTTGGTTCCACGGGCTCGTTCCAGACGGCATCGTGTTCCGTGACTTTGCGGGCTCGACCGCGGTCCATACCGTGGGCGCGGTGCTGTCGCTGGCCGGGGCTCTCGCCCTCGGCCCACGCATCGGCCGCAAGTTCGCCCGTGATGGAGGCGGCCCACTGCCGCCGCATGACGTGAACATCGCTGCGATCGGGGCCGTCCTGCTGTGGTTCGGCTGGTACGGGTTCAACCCGGGCTCGACGCTGTCGGCGATGGACTGGGAAGGCGTCGGCCGCGTCGCGATCAACACCACGATCGCCGCCAGTGCGGGCGGCCTGGTCGCGGTGTTCTTCACCTACCCGCGGAGCAAGAAGTGGGACGTCGGGCTGGCCATCAACGGCTTCCTAGGCGGATTGGTCGCCGTGACCTGTCCCTGCTACTGGATTTCGCCGTTCGGCGCCGTCTGCATTGGGGCGGTGGCAGGCATCCTGGTCCCCCTCGCCACTGACCTTCTCGAGCATTTGCGCATCGATGACCCCGTCGGGGCCGTGCCCGTCCATGGAGCGTGCGGAGTCTGGGGCACGCTTGCCCTCGGCCTGTTCGCCACCGGCCAATACGGCGTGCCGACCGCGCTCGGCGCGGACAACGCGGTGCCGGTCTCGGGCCTCTTTTACGGTGGTGGCAGCAGCCAACTTCTGGCCCAGGCGATCGGCAATCTCAGCTGCATCGTGGTGGTCGCGATCCTTGGCGGCGCGCTCATGCTCGGCGTTCGACGGATCCCGGGGAGTTGGAACCTTCGCCTGTCGAGAGACGCGGAACTCGAGGGCATCGACTTGTTTGCCCACGGTCTGCCGGCGTACCACATGGAGTTCGGCCAGGGCTTCAGCTACACCTCGCCGGCGGGAGCAGCCCGCCCGCGAGTGGATCTTGACCGGGAGCTCTCCATCGAGTCCTCCACGTCCTCCGCGTAACCGACGTCCACGACCGCCGATCGGGCGGCGACCTCGCGCCTTCCCTCGAGGTCGCCGCCCGCACACCGTTGCCGAGGTCAAGGGTGAGTCCGGCCGGATGACGCCAGCGCGTCGTCGAGCCACGATCGCAACGCAGATTCGGGAGCGGCGCCAACCTGTTCGGCGATGACGCGGCCGTGGTCGAGGACCAGCAGGGTCGGGATGCTGCGGGCCTCGAACCGCGCGGCGACTTGGGGCGCCATGTCGACGTTGACCTTGACCAGCTTGATCTGGCCTGCGTGGCTCCGAGCCAGCTGTTCGAGAGCGGGGCTGACCATCTTGCAAGGCCCGCACCACGGCGCCCACAGGTCGAGGAGGACGGGGAGGGCGGCTCGCTCCACGACCTCGGCAAACGACGGGTCGTCGGCATCGGCGATCCAGGGCAGCGGCGCCTTGCAGTTGCCGCAGCGCGGCGTGCCCGACGCCGTGGCGGGGACGCGGTTCTTCTTCCCACAGTTTGCACACTCGACGATCTGCGTGG
>JAFATL010000718.1 GCA_019243975.1 Actinomycetota bacterium
CGGCGGTATGCCGACGGCGAGCGCGCTCCTCGGTGACCTCATCGACGCCGCCCACAACCTCCGGGCCGGTGGGGCCGGGCGGGCGCCTGCACTGGGCGCCGCCAACCTGCGGCCCGTCGACGAGCTCAACGCGCAGTACTACTTCACGGTCGACGTGCTCGACCGCCCCGGTGTGCTCGAGCAAGTGGCCGGCGTGACCGCCCGCCACGACGTGTCGATCCAGTCGATGGTGCAGGACGGCATGGGCGACGAAGCCCGATTGATCTTCATCAGCCACACCGCGTGCGAGCGCGACATGCAGGCCACGCTCGACGACCTGCGTCACCTCGACGTGGTGGAACGGGTCGGCACCCTCCTGCGCGTGATCGGGTCCGAATGACGCACGCATGGCGGGGCCTCATCGAGGAGTACCGGCAGTTTCTGCCCGTCACCGACGCCACTCCCGTCGTGACGTTGCTGGAGGGCAACACGCCGTTGCTTCCCGCGCCGCGTGTGTCGGAGCGGGCCGGGGCCGACGTGTACCTCAAGTTCGAGGGCCTCAACCCCACCGGGTCGTTCAAGGACCGCGGCATGACGATGGCCATCTCCAAAGCGGTGGAGGAGGGGGCCAAGGCGGTGGTCTGCGGCTCGACGGGCAACACGTCCGCCTCGGCAGCCGCCTACGCGGCGCGCGCCGGGCTCACCTGCGCGGTGCTCATCCCCGAGGGCCACATCGCCCTCGGCAAGCTGGCCCAGGCCTTGATCCACGGGGCCCGCGTCCTGCAGGTGACCGCCAACTTCGACGCCTGTCTCAACATCGTGCGCGAACTGGGCGAGAAGGCGCCGGTGACGGTGGTCAACAGCGTCAACCCGTACCGCATCGAGGGCCAGAAGACGGGCGCCTTCGAGATCGTCGACGCTTTGGGCAAGGCGCCCGACTACCACTGCATTCCGGTGGGCAACGCCGGCAACATCACCGCGTACTGGAAGGGCTACCGCGAGTACCAGGACGCGGGGCGCATCACCAAGCTGCCGGCGATGCTGGGCTTCCAAGCGGCGGGCGCAGCGCCCATCGTCGAGGGGCATCCCATCGAGTCACCGGAGACGGTCGCCACCGCCATCCGCATCGGCAACCCGGCGTCCTGGTACGGCGCCACCTCGGCCGCCAGCGAGTCGGGCGGCTCGATCTCCTCGGTGACCGACGCCGAGATCCTCGAGGCGTACCGGTTCCTGGCCGCGTCGGAGTCGGTGTTCTGCGAGCCGGCGTCGGCCGCGTCGGTGGCGGGCTTGTTCAAGCTGGGCGTGCCCGAGGGCTCGACCGTCGTGTGCGTGCTCACCGGTCACGGCCTCAAGGATCCCGACATCGCCATCGGCCAGATCGCCGTACCGACGACGGTCGACGCCGACTTCAGCGCCGTCCGCGCCGAACTGGGGTTGTAAGGCCGCCTACGTATAACGCGTGATGTAGCCGCGCGTCTTGAAGACGCGCAGCATGTGGCGCAGGTACAGCAAGGCGAGCGGGATGAGCACGAGCAGGCCGATGGCCGAGTAGCCCAGCTCGTGCCACGGCAGCGAACGACCGTCGAGCACGGTGCGGGCGGCGATGAAGGCGTGCGTGGACGGCAGTACCTGGGCGATCGGGCGCAGGGCGCCGGGGAGGGCCTTCACCGGATAGAAGACGCCAGACAGCGCGACCACGATGAACAGCACGCCCCAGGCCAGGATCTCGGCGCCGTTGCCGAACCGCAGCACGAAGCTGATGACGTACAGCGACATGCACCAGCCCACCAGCATGAGCACGGCGACGATCGGGATGAGCGGCCAGCCGATGCTCAACAGGTTGAACGCGTAGAGCACGAACGCGGCCAGCGAGACCATGGCCAGACCGAGCGTGAGCTTCACCAGGCCGAACAGCACAATGCCCGCCATGTACTCGCGCTCGCGGATCGGCGTGACCATGAAGTTGAGCAGGTTGCGCGACCACGTCTCTTCCATGAACCCCGTCGAGACGGCGATGTTCGACTGGTACAGAACGTGCATCAGCAGGATGCCCGACAGCATGTACGGCAAGCCGGAACGAATGGCGCCACCTTGCTGGTGCACGAACGCGCCGATCGAACCCCAGATCACGGTGTCGACGACGGGCCACACCAGCACGTCGAACCAGCGGTGCCAGCCGCGCTTCTGCACATAGCCCTGGCGGCGCATCACGGCGCGCACGCGCTGCCAGTCGAACCCGAGCGTGGTGGATGACGGTTGCAGGGCGACGGTCATTCCCAGTCCTCCGCGGCCAGGTGCAGGAACACCTCTTCGAGGTTGGGTTGGCCGAACTGCTCGGCCACCTCGACCGACGTGCCGTTGGCCACGACCTTGCCGTGGGAGATGAACACCACGCGGTCGCAGATGCGCTCGACCTCGGTCATGTTGTGGCTGGTGACGAGCACGGCGCTGCCGTACTCGTCGCAGATCTCCTCGAGACCGCGCCGGGCGCGCGCCGCCACGTCGGGATCGAGCGACGCCGTGGGCTCGTCGAGCACCAGCAACGGCGGGTGGTGCATCGACGCCTTGACGATGCCGACCAACGTGCGCTGTCCCGACGACAACTCGCTCGCCATCTCGCGTGCCAGGTGCGCGATGCGGAAGCGCTCGAGCCCTTCCTGCGCCGCGGTCAACGGGTCGGGCACGCCGTACAGGTCGCCGAACACGCGCAGCACCTCGATCACGCGCATGCGGTCGGGGAGCGGGAGGTAGCCGGCGGAGAAGCCGACGCCGGTCATGGCCTCACTGCGTTCCGCCGGCAGCGGATGCCCCAGCACCTCGATGGTGCCGGCGTCGGGGGTGACGACACCGAGCAGCATGAGCAGGGTCGTGGTCTTGCCCGCGCCGTTGGCGCCAAGCAGCGCCACCCGTTCGCCGGCGCGCACGACCAGGTCGACACCGTCGACCGCCCGCTTCCCGCGGAAGGACTTCTCGAGCCCGCGCGCTTCCAGGGCGTACCCCACGGTCCGCCACTGTGGCAGAGGTACACTGACGATTCCCGTCCATTTCTGATCCGAGGTAGGCCCTGTATGCGGGTCCTGGCCCTGGTGGACGGTGAGCACTACCCGCCCGTCGTGCGCTCCGCCCTCGAATCGGCTCCGGCCACCGTCGTGGGTGCCGCGCTGCTCGGGGGCATCGAGAAGCTCACCGACCCGACTTCCCTGCCCGACCTGGGCGTCCCCGTCGTCACCGGCGCCACGCCCGACGCCGCCCTTCTCGAAGGGCTGGCCCGCTTCACCCCCGACCTCGTGGTCGACCTGTCGGACCAGCCCGTCGTCGACGCCCGCGTGCGCATGCGCCTCGCCGCCCGGGCCCTGGCCGCGGGCGTGCCCTACCAGGGCGCCGACTTCCGCTTCGACCCGCCGCCCCGTCCCCACCTGGCGGCGAAGCCGTCGGTGTCGGTCATCGGCACCGGCAAGCGCACCGGCAAGACGGCGGTGGCGGCCCATCTCGCGCGCGTGTTGCGGGAGCGGGGAACGCCGCCCGTCATCGTCACCATGGGCCGCGGCGGCCCGCCCGAGCCCGAGCTGATCGACCCCGACACGTTCGACCTCAGCGCCGCCGGTCTGTTCGAGCTGGCGCGCCACGGCCGTCACGCCGCCAGCGACCACTTCGAGGACGCGCTCGTCGCGGGTGTGACGACGGTCGGCACGCGCCGATGTGGCGGCGGCCTCGCCGGCGCGCCGGGCGACGACACGTTCGCGGCGGGCGTGCAGGTCGCGAATCTGCGTGACGAACCGCTGCTGGTGTTCGAGGGGAGCGGCCAGGCCATCCCGCCCGTGCACGCCGACGCCACCGTGTGCGTCATCCCCGCCTACGCGGAAACAGAGCTGGTCACGGGCTATCTGGGCGCGTACCGGCTGTTGCTGGCCGATCTGGTCGTGGTTACGATGGCCGAGACATCGCTTGCCGACTCGGGCGCGGTTGCCTCTCTCGAGAGGGCCGTCCGGGGGCTGGTGTCAGGGGGTACCAACCAGCAACTTCCTCGATTCACCCACGCTGTTCTCCGTCCCTACCCCTTGGCGCCCATCTCCGGTCGCCGTGTCTTCTACGTCACCACCGCACCGGCTCCTGCTCTCGGACCCCTGGTCCGTCATCTGGAACACGAGCACGGCGGCAAGGTCGTGGGCTCCTCCAGCCACCTGGCCAACCGACCGCTCCTGGCGGCGGACCTGGCGGCGGCAGAGGACGCCGACGTCCTGGTCGTCGAACTCAAGGCGGCAGCGATCGACCTCGTCGCCGGGCTCGCCCTGGAGCGGGGGATGGAGGTGGTGTTCTGCGACAACCGGGTGGTCACCGTCGGCGGGGACGGCCCCTTCGAGGAGCTGGCAACCGAGGTGACGGACCTGGCCGTGCGTAGGAACCGAGAGCAAGCAGCCAACGAGTGACCCAGACCACACAACGCCACGTCGTCATCAGCGACCAGGAGTACGAGCTTCCGTACTCCAAGGGATTGATGGCGTCGCGCATCATGGCCACCGGCCTGGCGCCGGCGCGCGCCTTCCACGTGGCCGAGGTCATCGAGGAGCGGTTGCACTCGGTCACCAGCGGCTCCGTGTCGGGCCCCGAGCTCACCGACATCACCCTCGAGGTGCTGCGCGCCGAAGTGGGGGAGCGCTACGCCACCTCGTACGCCAAGTGGCAGATGGTGCGGAGCCTCGACATCCCGCTGGTGATCCTGCTCGGCGGGGCGACGGGCGTCGGCAAGTCGACGATCGCCACCATGCTCGCCAACCGGCTCGGCATCACGCGCGTCATCCCCACCGACGCCATCCGCGAGGTCATGCGGTCGATGTTCAGCGAGGAGCTCATGCCCACGCTGCACACGTCGTCGTTCGACGCCGCCCGCCTGGTGCGCAACCCACTGCCGCGCCGCACCGACCCCGTGATCATCGGCTTCCGCGAGCAGGCGTCGGCCGTCGCCGTGGGCATCGAGGCGTTGATCCAGCGCGCCGTCGACGAGGGCACCGACCTCATCGTCGAGGGCGCGCATGTCGTGCCCGGCTTTCTCGACCGCGCCCGTTTCGACGGGAAGGCGGTGGTGGTCCCGCTGGTTGTTACTGTTGACGACGAGGAGCTGCACCGCAGCCACTTCGTCTTCCGCGCCGACGAGGTGCGGAACCGGCCGTCGGAGCGCTACCTCGACTTCTTCGAGAACATCCGCAAGTTGCAGAAGTACGTGAAGTCCCTGGCCCTCGAACACGAGGTGCCCGTGGTGCCGTCGTACAACCTCGACGCCACCCTCTCCCGCGTCATCGAGCTCGTCGTCAATCAGGCGATCGCAGCCATTCCCAGTCCCACGACCACACGAAGCAAGCGAGGTTCCGCATGAGCGCGGAGACACAACTTGAGCGCTCGGTACTTGAAGGCAAGGAGCGCGACGAGCTCCACGCCATCGCCGACGCGATGGGCCTCAAGCCGGGTAGCCGCACCAAGAAAGCCGACCTGGTCGACAAGATCCTCGAGGCCACCGGTGTGTCCACCGGCGGCGCCAGCGCGGCGGCGGCCGACGACAACGGCGGTCCGGCCCCCAAGAAGCGCGCCACCCGGGCCAAGGCGGAAAGCAACGGCCCCGAGATGAACGGCGGGGACGCCGAGGCGGCCCCCGAGGCCGAAGCCGTCGTGACCGAGCCGGCGCCCGAGGTGCACGAGACCGAGCCCGAAGACGCGGCCACCGAAGCTGCACCGTCACAAGCGTCCGAAACGCACTCGCAGGGTCAGCAGCAGGGCCAGCAGAACTTCGGCCCCGAGCCCGGCAACCGGCGCAACCGTCGCCGGCGGGGCCGCGATCGCGACCGCGGCGGCGGGGGCGGTGGCGGCGGGGGCGGCGACCTGCAGGGCAGCGGCCAGGAGCAGCAGTACCAAGGTGACCCGATCCCGGTGGCGGGCCTGCTCGACCTGCGCGACGAGGGCTTCGGCTTCCTCCGCACCAACGGCTACCTGCCGAGCGGGCGCGACGTCTACGTGTCGATCAGCCAGGTCCGTCGGTTCGCGCTGCGCAAGGGCGACTACGTCGAGGGCGCCAGCCGCCCGGCCGGCAACAACGAGAAGTACCCGGCCCTGCTGCGCATCGACACCGTCAGTGGCATGACGCCCGACGAGGCGCGCATGCGGTCGCGGTTCGAAGACCTCACGCCCCTGTTCCCCGACGAGAAGCTCAACCTGGAGACGCCGGGCGACTCCGCCAACATGACCGCCCGCATCGTCGACCTCATCTCGCCGATCGGGAAGGGCCAGCGCGGTCTCATCGTGTCGCCGCCCAAGGCGGGCAAGACGACGGTCCTCAAGCAGATCGCCCACTCCATCGAGGCCAACCACCCCGAGGTGCACCTGATGGTGTTGCTCGTCGACGAGCGGCCCGAAGAGGTCACCGACATGCGCCGGTCGGTCCAGGGCGAGGTGGTGGCGTCGACGTTCGACCGCCCCTCCGAGGAGCACACGTCGGTGGCCGAGCTGGCCATCGAGCGGGCCAAGCGCCTGGTCGAGATGGGCAAGGACGTCGTCATCGTCCTCGACGGCATCACCCGCCTGGCCCGGGCCTACAACCTGGCCGCCCCCGCGTCGGGCCGGATCCTCTCCGGTGGCGTCGATTCGGCCGCCCTGTACCCGCCCAAGAAGTTCTTCGGGTCGGCGCGGAATATCGAGGAGGGGGGATCGTTGACGATCCTGGCCACCGCCCTGGTCGAGACCGGATCGCGGATGGACGAGGTCATCTTCGAGGAGTTCAAGGGCACCGGCAACATGGAGCTGCGGCTCGATCGCCGGCTGGCCGAGCGCCGGATCTACCCGGCCCTCGACGTCAACGCCTCGTCCACCCGCCACGAGGAGCTGTTGTTCGACAGGTCGGCCCTCAAGCAGGTTTGGACGTTGCGCCGGGTGCTCAATGCCCTGGCCAGCGAGGGAAGCGGCGCCGCCGGATTGGAACTACTGATGGACAAGATCAAAACTACGAAGAGCAACGACGAGTTCCTGGCCGAGATCGCCAAGAACCCGGTGTCCGGAGTCTGAAGGAGACCTCGATGAAAGCTGACATCCACCCCACGTACGTCGAGGCGACCGTGAAGTGCTCGTGCGGCAACACGTTCACCACGAAGTCGACCAAGTCCGACCTCCACGTCGAACTGTGCAACGAGTGCCACCCCTTCTACACGGGCAAGCAGAAGCTCGTTGACACCGGTGGCCGAGTCGAGCGCTTCGAGCGCCGCTACGGCAAGCGCGGCGCCAAGAAGAAGGCCTGAGGCTCCGCTGCTCGAACGCCTTGCCGGGCTGGAGAAGGAATACGAGGAGACGGTCACCCGTCTCTCCGACCCGGCCGTGCTGGCCGACCCCAACCAGATCCGTGAGGTCTCCAAACGCCACAAGGAGCTCGACGCCATCGTCGTGCCCTACCGGGCGTACCGCGCCGCGCTCGACGACCTGGCCACGGCCAAGGAGATGCTCGGCGACGCGTCGCCCGACGAGCGCGAGCTGATCAAGGCCGAGGTCGACGAGGCCGAGGCGGCCATCGCCCGGCT
>JAFATL010000747.1 GCA_019243975.1 Actinomycetota bacterium
CGGTTCCTCGTCACGGGCCCGAGCGGGAAGGAACAACGCCACGCCGATAGCAGCGGTGAGGGTGACACCGGCCGCCACCAAGCCGATGATGTGCAAGCCGGTGACGAAGCTGTGGTTGGCGGCCTGCACGATCTCGCCGGCGAACGCACGCGCCTGCGGCGCGCTGTGGGCAATGCCGATGGCAGACCCCACGTTGTTCTTGGTCTGGGCCACGAGCGCGGCGGGCACCGTGCCGGACACGGCGTGGGTGAAGGCGCTCGTGTAGTGGCTGGCCATGAGCGAGCCGAACACGGCGACGCCCACGGCACCGCCCATCTGCCTGGTGGTGTCGTTGACCGCCGATCCCACGCCCGCCTTGGCTCGCGGCAGCGAGCCCATGATCGAGTCGGTGCAGGGCGCCATCACGTTGGCCATGCCGAGGCCCATCAGCATGGTGATGCCGATCACGTGGAACACCGACGAGTTGGCCTGCCACGTGGTGAACAGCACGAGCGAGGTCGTGACGATCAGCAGGCCCGTCGTCACCACCTTCTTGTTGCCGAACCGCACCACCCACATGTTCGACATCGGGGCTAAGATCATCAGGGTGACCGCCTGGGGCAGCAGCACGGCACCCGCCTTCACGGTCGAGTAGCCGAGCACCGACTGCAGGTACTGGGTCATCAGGAACAACGTCCCGAACAGCGAGAGGAACACCAACGTGATGGCGGCACTGGCCGCGCTGAACCGCGGGTTCTCGAAGAAGTGCATGTCGAGCATGGGGGTTGGGGTGTTCAGCTCCCATGTGAAGAACACCGCCAGCACCGCCAAGCCCAGGATCAACGCGGCCACGATGCCCGACGACCCCCAGCCGCGCGACGGCGCCTCGATCACGGCCCACAACACCCAGCCCAGGCCGAGGATCGACAGACCGGCACCGACCGGGTCGAGGGCGGCGTGGGCCGGGTCCTTCGACTCGGGTACGAGGAGGAAGCCGAGGATCAGGCCGGCGATCACGATCGGCACGTTCACGACGAACACAGAGCCCCACCAGAAGTGCTCCAGCAAGAAGCCGCCCGTGATCGGCCCCAGGCCGATGCCGAGGGCGGACACACCCGCCCACACGCCGATCGCCTTGCCCCGTTCCACCGGGTTGGTGAAGACGTTGGTGATGATCGACAACGTCGACGGCATGATGGCCGCGCCGCCGATGCCCATCAGCGCGCGCGTGAAGATCAGCATGCTCGCCGAGGTGGCGAAGGCGCTCAGGGCCGAGCCGGCGCCGAAGATGCCCAGGCCGATGGCGAGGAACTTGTAGCGCCCGAAGCGGTCACCCAGGCTGCCGGCGGTGAGCAGCAGGCCGGCGAACACAAGGGTGTAGGCGTCGACGATCCACTGCAGCTGGCTGGCGGTGGCACCCAACCCGTGCTGGTTCGTCGGGTGGGCGAGGGTGGGGATGGCAACGTTGAGGATCGTGTTGTCCAGCGTGATGACGATGAGGCTGATGCACAGGACGAGCAGAGTCAGCCAACGACGCCGGTACACGACCTCCGGGTCTCGGAGCGCATGTCGCATCCTCTATTTGTAGACGCTAGCGACTCGTAATGCCAAACCGCCCGACGCGATCGGTCGCCGAGCGGTCAGCCTCGGGCGCGCTCTGCCTTCGCCACGATCGACGTCACCGTCTTGCGGTTGAGGCCCGAGACTTCGGCGAGGCGCCGCACCGATGCGCCGGACCGATAGGCGACACGGATCAAGTCGTCACGCAGCCGTGCCTCCTTGGCGGCCCGTTCCGCGCTCAATCCGACGACGGCCAGTGCGGCCCCAACTTCGCCAGCGTCCTCGCCTCGGTACTTCTCCACGGCCGCAATGGCCTCAGCAGCTTCCGCCTCGCGATCCATCACCGTTCCTCCTGAAGCCCCCGAGCGAGCTTGTCTCGAACAGCCATCAGCAGCGGCACACGCGGGGTGAGGTCTGTTCTGGACTCCGCGACGTTGAGGTGAGCAAGCGTCATCGCCAGCAACTCGAGGGCCTCGACGCGTTCCAACTCGACCCGCACCATCGGCCCAATTGTAACCGGCACCGGACCCATAGGGTCCGCTGGCTGAAGCGCCGGTAGCCGGGAAGCCCGATCGGTGTGTCGGTCCTTCCTTGTGCAGCACTGCGCCCGTGGGATGCAGTACTGCACAAGGACGCGGCAGATCTTCCGTGCTTGTCTGGCAGTCAGGTGACGTCGCGGCGCACAGTCCGGACGATGCCGATCGTCAACGGGACTGCGATCCAGAGGATGACCGAGAAGACGATCTGCGGCACGTGTCCGCCCCATTGGTTCGTGAGCACCCAATCGATCGCATTCGAGGCGTCGAGCCACCCGCCGACGGACTTGGATGCGGCGAGGACGAGCCCGCTGGCGGCGGGAAGCACGAAGCAGGCGGCGACCGCGGTGGCCGAGCTCTGCAGTAGTGCTCCGAGCGCCACGCCGAGGCCTACGTTGAGCAGCGCCGTCAGCACGAAGCCCACCGCCGCGCCTGTAGTCACGTTCACCTCCACGGCTCGCCCCGAGGCGGCTGCGACCCCAAGGCCAGCGGCGGTGACGACGGCCCCGTAGATCGCGGCACCACCACCGAGCAGAAATGCGGCGGCCAGCTTGGCCTTGATGACCCGGATGCGGCGCGGTTCCTGAGTGAAGGTGGTGAAGACCGTTCGCTGGCTCCATTCGCTGGTGAGCATCAAAGCGGCTACCACTGGCAGGAAGATGCCCAGGGCCGCGGCGGTGAAATTCAGATAGCTCGTGACGGACTGCTCGATGTGGGAGGGTGCGAGGATCGGCACCAGCGTCAGCCCGATGGCCGACGCCGCCATGAGGCCGAGCAACCACCGCGAGGCTCGGGTGTCGTTCGCCTTGGCCCACTCGACGCGGAGCAGACGCCCGAACGGGATGGGCTGCGGCGGCGCCGACGGCCCCCCGCTCGCGGGCGGACGGGTGGTGATGGTCGTCGTCATGCCGACACCTCCTGTGCGTGAGCCGCCGAGGCGGCGGTGAGGGAGAAGAACAGTTGCTCCAGGCCGTCGGCGTCGGATCGCCGCAGTTCGCTGAGCAGCACCTGGTGGTCACGGGCGACGCCCGCCACCAGCTCGGGCGTGATGCGACCGTCAGCGAGGTCGACGCTGAAGGACCCGTTCGGATCTGTGGAGTAGTCGATGTCGCCGGCGCGCAGGGCGGCGGCGAGGGCGATCGGGTCGGGGCTGCGCAGGACCAGGGTGGAACTCGCCAGCAGCTCGTCCATCCGACCGGACGCCACGACCGCACCGCCGGCGATGACGACGAGATGGTCCGCAGTGGCTTGCACCTCGTGGAGGAGGTGACTCGACAGCAACACCGTGCCGCCACGGTCAGCGAAGTCGGCCAGCAGAGTGCGCATCCAGGCGATGCCC
>JAFATL010000362.1 GCA_019243975.1 Actinomycetota bacterium
GTCAAGGGCGCGGTGAACGGGCGTGGCGCGCGTGCGGAAGTGGGTGGCCAGCGTCTGCAGGCGGTGGTTGTGCACCTCCTCGCTCAGCAGCCGGCGGGCCAGCGCGCACGTGTCGACGATCGGCATGTCGAGCGGCGGCCACCCGCACTGCTTCAGCGCCGCTTGGAGGAACGCCACGTCGAAGCGCACGTTGTGGCCGACGAGCACGGCGCCGCGCAGGAACTCGACGATCGCGGGCAGGACCTCTGCGATCGGCGGCGCGGGGATGACCATCGCCTCGGTGATCCCGGTGAGGTAGACGATGTCGGGCGGGATGGGGACGCCCGGGTTGACCAGCGTCTGCAACGTGCCGAGGCACTCGCCGCCGCGCAGCTTGACCGCACCCACCTCGGTGATGGCGCACTGCAGCGGGGACCCGCCGGTGGTCTCGAGGTCGAGCACGACGAACGTCACCTCGTGCAGGGGGGTGCCGAGGTCCTCGAACGAGCGCTGCATGACCGGAGGGTAAGCGAACACACGTTCGGTGACAAGCAACCCGTAGTCTTCGAACCGTGACGACGGCCCCCCGCTACCGCTGCGCGGCGTGCGGCAACCTGACGCGGTTCGACGTCACCACCACCCGGCGGACCAAGGCGTTCCACCACTACACGCTCGGGGGCGAGCTGGCGGTCGAGCACGAAGAGGTCCTGTCCGAGGTCGTCGAGGAGGTCTCGTGCCGCTGGTGCGGCACCTCCAAGTCGGTGGAGGAAGTAACCGAAGCTCAGGCCTGACTGGGGCGCAGGGGTGGGGCCCCCTGCGCACGGCGGAGCAGCGGTGAGCTGCGGAGCCAGAGTTACTGTCTCACCCTGTCGGCATACTGCGGGCATGAGCGGTGACGAGCCCCTGACGATCAGCTGTGACGACTGCGTGATGCAGCACACGGAGTACTGCGCCGACTGCGTGGTCACGTTCATCTGTGGCCGTGAGCCCGACGACGCGATCGTGATCGACGCCGAGGAAGAGCGGGCCGTGCGGCTGCTGTCGGGCGCCGGTCTGGTACCCCGCTTGCGCCACGTTCCACGCACGGGCTGAGGCTTCAGCCTCCGCGGTCGACGCGAGCGTGAGTGCTACGTTCGCCCCCTAATAGGGGTCCGAAGGTCGGGCTCACGCCGCCGTCGGGGGCACGTGTTGCAAGAGCTCCACCTCGTCGGGTTCACGACCGATCTCGAAGCGCTGATCTTCAGCACCCGCAAGGGCGCGAAGTCGGGCAGCTACGTCGTGTCGCTCGACAGCGAGGTGATCGGGAAGATCGAGGAAGCGCTGCGCATGCGTGGCGGTGGCGAAAACGCCGGCGACGCGCGCCGCGTCCGCTCCTTGGCCGCCCTGGCCGCACCCCGGCAGGAGAGCCTGCTCACCCCCAAGCAGATGCAGGCCAAGCTCCGCATCGGGCGATCGATCTCCGACGTGGCCCGCGAGGCCGGCGTCGACGACGAGTGGGTGGCGCGCTTCGCGGCCCCGATCCTCGCCGAGCAGGCCCTGATCATCGGCGAGGCCCGCGAGCGGATGATGACCAAGCCGCGCCTCGGTGCGTCGTCGCAGCCGCTCGACATCGCCCTGCGCTGGAACCTGGGCGACCGCGGTATCTACCTCGAGGACGACGAGTACGAGAGCGGCTGGGGCGCCCGCAACCTGCGCGACACCTTGTGGCTGGTGTCGTTCCAGTACGTCTCGCGGAAGCGGGAGCAGCGGGCCGAGTGGGAGCTCGAGCACACCTCGACGCGGCTGGTCCCCAAGAACCGGCTGGCGTCCGACCTCGGCTACGTCGAGCCCGGCCGCCGGCGGGGGCCGATCCCGCCCCGCCCCTCGCCGGTGGCGACCACGCGCGTGCTCACGCAGCCACCGCCGCCTCCGCCTCCCGAGCCGGCCGCGAAGGCAGCCAAGCTCACGCCCGCCCAGAAGAAGGCCGCCGCCAAGAAGGCAGCGGCTGAGAAGGCGGCGGCCAAGAAGGCGGCCGCCAAGCAAGCGGCGGCCGAACGCGAGGCGGCCAAGAAGCTGGCGAAGAAGTTGGCCGTGCAGCGCGCCGCCGCCAAGCGCGCCGTTGCCAAGCAGGCGGCCGCGGCCAAGAAGACGGCGGCCCGGTTGGCGGCGGCCAAGAAGGCGGCCGAGGTGCGGGCCGAGAAGGAAGCCCGGGCCCGGGCGCGCGCAGCCAAAAAGGCGGCGGCCGACAAGGAAGCGGCCAAGAAGGCAGCAGCGCGCAAGGCGGCGGCCAAGAAGGTCATCCCCCGCAAGAAGGCGGCCGCGGCCAAGAAGTCGGCGGCCAAGAAGTCGGGTGCGAAGAAGTCGAGCGCCAAGAAGAGCGCGGCGCGGCGGCCGGCGGCCAAGAAGACCGCAAAGCGCGCCGTCGCCAAGAAGGCGCCCGCCCGCAAGGCGGCCGTGAAGAAGGTCGCCCGCAAGGCCGCGCCCCGAGCCGCGGCCGCCAAGGCAGTCGTGCGCACCGCGGCGACCAAGAAGGCATCCCGGCCCGCCCCCAAGAAGGTCGCCAAGAAGGCGACGGCCCGGAAGGCGCCCGCCGGCCGGGCGTCTCGCCGGGTCGCCACGCCGGTCGTGCGCCAGGCCCCGGCGGCCGCCGCCGTGCGGGCCGTGCCGACCAGTAGCAGCGGCGAAGTCGCCCGTTCAGCGGCCGCCGCCTACCTCGAGGCCCGCCGCCGCGGTCCCGAGCAGCCCGCCCCCGCCCCCGCTCCTGCGCCGGCCGCAGCCAAGGCCGCCCCCCGGCAGGCGGCCACGCCGCTGCGTCCCGTCTCGGGCGGGGCCCCGCCCGTGGTCATCCGAGCGGCTCCCGCGTCCGCCGGTTCGGTCGAGCCCACCGAGGCCAGCCCGCTCATCATCGGCAACGGCGCCGAGCCCGAGGAGGAGACCGAAGGTCGCGTCTCCCGCCTGCGCCGCCGCCGCCCCCTCCGCGGCCGCTCGTAGACGCCCCCTTCATCGAACTCGCCCGTTCTGACCGCGTAGTCGCGGTCAAGTGTGGCGAGTTCGTCAGGGGGTGCAAGCATTGCGGGGTGGCCGAGGTCGACATCCGCTCGCTGGCGGACGAGGTGTGCCGCCTCGGGCGTGCGGCGGGGCTGACGGCGGTCGGCATCGCGCCGGCGGCGCCGTTCGAGGACACCCGGCGGGTGCTGGAGGAGCGCAGGCGGGACGGGCTGCACGGCGGCATGCAGTTCACGTACCGGAACCCGGCGCGGTCGACCGATCCGGGCCGCACCGTGGCCGGGGCGCAGGCGCTGGTCGTGGGGGCGTGGGACTACCGGCGCGCCGCGCCCGCCGACGCGACCGAGCAGGGCGAGGTGGCGCGGTACGCGTGGCGCGACCACTACGCCGACCTGCGCGACGCGCTCGAGCAGATCGCCGTGCACTTGCGCGCGGCCGGGTGGACGGCGCGAGTCGTGGTCGACGACAACGCGCTGGTCGACCGCGAAGCGGCCTACCGGGCCGGGCTGGGCTGGTACGGCAAGAACACCAACCTGCTGCTCGACGGGCAGGGGTCGTGGTTCGTGCTGGGGTCGGTCGTCACCGACGCGCCCCTGCCGGAAACGGGCCCGCCCCGCGCCGACGGATGCGGGCCGTGCAGCCGCTGCCTGAGCGCGTGCCCCACCGGCGCGCTGGTCGCGCCCGGGGTGCTCGACGCCCGCCGCTGCCTGGCCTGGCTGCTGCAGGCCACCGGCCCCTTCCGCCGCGAGTACCGCGAGGCGCTGGGCGGTCGCGTGTACGGGTGCGACGACTGCCAGGAGGTGTGCCCGCCCAACCGCGCCCTCGACCGCGTCGACCCGGCTCCGCCGGCGGAGGCCGACACGCAGGCGCACGTCGACCTGCTCGCGCTGTTGTCCCTCGACGACGCGTCGCTCATGCAGGACGTCGGTCGCTGGTACGTGCCCCGGCGCGAGGCGCGTTACGTGCGCCGCAACGCGCTGGTGGCGCTCGGCAACGTCGGCAACGGCGACGACCCGGCCGTGGTCGATGCCTTGCGGCGGTGCCTGGCCGACGACGACGCCATCGTGCGGGGCCATGCGGTGTGGGCGGCCGCCCAGCTCGGGCGCCACGACCTGTTGGCAACCCTGGTCGACGAGGACGATCCCGACGTGCGGGCCGAGCTGGCGGCGGTCGGCCGCTGACCCGACTGCTGGTCGCCAACGACTTCCCGCCCAAGGTCGGCGGCATCCAGTCGTATCTGTGGGAGCTGGCCCGGCGCTTGCCGCCCGACGAGATCGTGGTGCTCACCACCGCCCACTCCGACGCGGCCGCATTCGACGCGGCCCAGCAGTTCCGCATCGAGCGCGTCAACGGGGCCGTCCTGTGGCCGACGGGCGCCCTGGCCCGACGCATCAACGCACTGGCCGACGAGGTGTTCGCGACCTCCGTGATCATCGACCCGCCCATGCCCCTCGGCTTGCTGCACCGCCGGTTGGAGAAGCCGTACTCGGTCGTCCTGCACGGCGGGGTGGTGGGCCAAGCGCGCCCGCCTATCCTCCGCCAGCTCCTCGCCCCGGTCTTGCGCGGCGCCCGGCACATCATCACCGCCGGCCAGTTCCCGGCGGACGAAGCAAGGCGCGCCGTCGGCGCGTCGCTTCCCCCCGTGACTGTCATCCCCCCCGGCGTCGACAGCACCCGGTTCCACCCGCTCGATGACGACGCCCGGGCCAAGGCGCGCGCTGCGTTCGGCCTTCCGCCCGACGCGCTCCTTGTCGGCAGCGTCAGCCGGCTCGTGCCTCGCAAAGGCATGGACGTGCTGATCGAGGCGGCAGCTCGGCTGGCGCCCGACCATCCCAACTTGGTCGTCGCCATTGCGGGCAGCGGACGCGACCGCACACGTCTCGATCGGCTGGTGGCGCGTACGGGCGCGCCGGTGCGCATGCTCGGCCGCATCGACGACGCGCAGCTGGCGCCCTTCTACGGCTGCGTCGATGTGTTCGCCATGCTGTGCCGCAACCGCTGG
>JAFATL010000772.1 GCA_019243975.1 Actinomycetota bacterium
ACGCCCACAGGGCGAGGGCCGCAACGATCACACCCGAGGGCCCGGCCACGACGAAGCCGGTGACGACGACGACGGCCGGCGTCCACCACGCGCCCGTGGAGATCGGTCGGGTGGGCGAGAGGAGGTCGTCGTCCCGTCGCCGGCCGGCCAGGGCGATGAACACCAGGAGCAGCACGCCTGCGGCGCCGATCATGAGCCCGGCGAAATACGTCGTGTCGGGCCCGTACGACAGGTGCACGGTGCCGCCCGACCCGGCGGGGACCAGCCACCCCTGGCGCCAGCCGTCGACCCGCACGGCCTGCAGCCGTTGCCCGCCGAACGACGCCTGCCACCCGGCGTTGAAGTTCTCCGTCGTCGTCAGCACCGCCGGCGCGCCAGGGCCCAGTGTGATGTTGCGTGACGTCGCGCCCCAATGGCCGGCGGTTGTCGTGCGCACGGCATTCGTCGGCTGGGACGCCATCGCCGGCGGCAGCAGCTCGAGCCGGTTCACCGCCAGTGCGCCGTCGACGGCGGTGAGCAGGCGGTGCTCGCCGGTCGACAGGGTCGGGCTCGCACACGCCTCGAACGGCACTGCTTTGAGGTCGAGCAGGTCGGTCATCGGCGCGTGCACCTTGGTGGGCACCGCCTGCCCGTCGATGGTGACGGCCGGTCCCTGGCCACACGGCAGGTCGACGACCGCGTTGTGCTCGTCGGCCCCGTGCAACAGGTCGGCGATGCCGGGGAGGCGCAGCTCCCCGATGCCCGCCGCGAACGGCGTGGCCAGGCCCGGCGCGCCCGCATCGGCGCCGCGCGACGTCTGCACCACCGTGACGGTCACCTGATCCGTCGACAGCGGCGGGAACGTCACCGGCTTGTCGTCGAGCACCTGGACGTCGCGCGAGCCGGCGGGACTGTCGACGTGCACGTGCACGGGCTGCAACGTGGGGCCGGCGGCCGGCAGGATCTGCAGGCTGTCGACCGTGCGCGCCCCCAACCACGAGAGCTTGATCGACGGCAGCTTGTCGTAGGGGCTGGCGACCCACGCGGTGGCGGGATCGTCATCCACGGCCCGGTGGGGATCGAAGGCGGGCACGCCGTTCCACACCGAGCTGGCGCTCACCTGGACGGGCGCGTGCGCTCGCTGTGACGCCAGCAGCGCGTCGAGGGCGGCTCCGGGCTTGGCGACGGCGCTGCCGGTCAGGGTGAACGACGCGCCGTTGGGGACGCTGAAGGCGCGGTCGATGCGCACGTCTTCGTCGCTGCGGGCCGGGTCGAACGGGTCGCTCGTCGCCCGGTCGAACACGAAGCCGGCCGGGGCCGTTGCCCGCGAGGGGCCACGGAGGTCGTCCGGGGTCACCAGCGGACGCTGCACCTCGACGCCGGGGATGTGGATGTCGGTGATGCCGGGGCCGTTGGTGCCACCCGACAGCCCGTACACAACGGTGATCGTCAGGCGCAGCCAACTCGTCGAGCCCCGCGGGAGGCTCACCACGTGCGGGTTCACGCTGTCGAGGTCCTGGTCGAGCGTGCCCCGCTCCGTCGTGACCCGGAGCTTGGTGATCTGCGGGCGGGTGGGCTGGTCCTGCAGCAGCCGGACGCTCACCGCCGCCACCGAGATCGGATGCTCGAAGTCGACCTCGATCCACTGTCCGAGCGGAGTGGGCGTGACCGCCGGCTTCCATGCGCTGGCCGGGTCGGCGTCGAACGCCGCGAACGGCTGGCCCTCGGGCACGGCGACCGGTGCAGTCAGCATCGACGACGAACGGACCGCCGCCGCACCGGTGACACGCGCCGTCGTCTGGTGGGCGACACCGTCGACCACCAGGCGGTCGCCCGGCGGTCGCGCCGTGGCGGGGACGTCCTCGGTGGGCGTCAGCGTGTAGGTGGCGTTGGCCCGCACACTCCCGAACTGCACGTCACGGCGGCGCGCCGTGTCGGTCACCAACCACGACGACGGAGCGGCGGCCGTGCCCTCAGGGTCGCCGGTCAGCACGACGGCGCGGTCGTCGATCGGCCCCGTGCCGGCCAGGTCCGCCACAGCGTCGGTCGACCCGCTCAGCGCCACCGAACGGTCGGCCGGGTACGCAACTGCGCGCGACGGCGTCGGGGCGACCTCGTACACCTCCACGGCGCGGAAGCCGCCACGAGCGGCGGCGCCCGCCCCGAGGTCGGACGTGAGCCGGTCGGTGGTGAGACCGCTCGGGCGGGATGGGCCGAACCGCGCCACGCGCGTGATGCCAGGCGAGCCAACCAGCGCCTGGCGGACGAAGACGGGTGCGGGCGCGCCGGTGCGCGAGAGGTCGAGGTCGTTGCGCACCAGCAGGTACCGCACGCCCGCCCGCGACAGCGCGGGGGCGAGGCTGGCCGTGCCCTGCCCGCTGTCGACGATGCGCGTGATCTCGTCGAGCATCCGCACCTCGCCGTTGGAACCGAGGGGGACGAGATCGCGCACCGCCCACGGGCTCGACACCAGGCTGGCAGCCGGCTCGTCGAGCGGTCGGCCCCAGGTGTACTCGCCGAACGACGACGCAGGCAGGAGGAGTGTGCGCCCCCCGTCGGCGTGGCCGTTGATCCACGCCGCCGCCGTCCGCCAGTACGCCGGCACCGCTTTGAACGATCCCGTGGCCGGCAGCGATCCCGTCGCGAGTGGGAGAGCGGCCAACGCCAGCACGACAACGGCGGCAACCGTGCCCAAACGGCCGACGAACCGGCGATCGCGCAGCACCCGCGCCACGGCGGCGGCCGCGTGCATCACGCCGAGGCACAACGCGAACCGCAGCACCGGGTCGAACTTGTGGACGTTGCGCACCACCACCAGCGGACCGTCGAGCGCGCCCCGCACCACCCCGCCGAGGGGATCGCCCCACGGCCCGCCGTAGGCCGCCACCATCACGACCGTGCCAAGGGTGGCGCACCACACCAGGAATCGGCGCTCGGGCATCGACCGGTTGGCGAGCGCGGCGAGCCCGCCGGCGGCCACGGTGCTGGTAGCGGCGATGGCCACCGGCGACGACACCAGCCGCCACGCGCCGCGCAGCCACGGCCCGCTGGTGAACAGGTAGCCGAGCCAGTAGCTGGTGCCCCGCAACGCCTCGAAGGCCGACGTCGTCGCCGTCGTGACCGCCGCCCGCTCCGTGTACGGCGTGAACGGCTGGCCGTACCGCCACTGGAGCACGAGGGGCACCAGCCACCAGATCGAGCCGACGCCCACGGCGAGAACCCACTGGCGCAGCAACGCCTTACGCCGCGCTGAGCGCTCGCGCGTGAGCAGGTAGAGCAACGGCACCGGCAGCACGGCAGCGACCGACGCGGCGTTGACCGCGCCCATGCACACGACGGCCAGAGCGGACCGTGCCGCCGCGCGTCGCGTCGACCCGTCGCGCGCGCCCCGCACAAGGGGCAGCACGACCCACGGGAGCAGCGCGGCAGAGATCTGGCCGGCCGACGTCGATGCCACTTGGGTCAGGAGCGCCGGGGCAAGGGCGTACGCCGTCGCGCCGACGACGCGCGTAGCCGGCGTTCCCACGTGCAACGCGGTGGCCAACCGCACCATGCCCTGCAGGGCGACGACCAGCAGCAGTGCCATCCACGCCCGTTGCACGATCCACATCGGGACGTGGGCCAGGTGCCCGAGGGCGTAGAACGGTCCCATCGGGAACAGGTAGCCGACGGCCTGGTTCGACACCTGCCCGAACGCCGCATGCGGGTCCCACATGTGCGTCGCCCGGGCGAGGAAGCCCGCCGGGTTGAGGACCAGGTCGACCTTGCTCTCGGGAATGATGCGGCCCGGCGACTGGGCGAACACGGCGATTGCGACAGCGGCGGACGCAAGCCACGCGTGGCGCGATCCCGGCACCACTGCACGCGTCTGCGGGCGCGGCGCGACGACAGGCGTCGGCGCGGGCGCCGTAGTCGTCACATAGGCACCCATCGGCCGCGTAACGCGGTTCGTAACCACTTCAGAGGCAGCTTGTGAACGCCGACACAATCGGGTGCCTCGACGCCGACTCACCCTCCTCGCCCTGGCCACCCTCGCCACCGCCTTCGCCGTCACCACGATCGGCGCGGCAGCCGCCCCGCAAGGTGGCGCACCTCAGTCCGCCCCGCAGGTCGCCGATGCGTCCGCCGCGCCGACACCAGCCGCGGCAACCGTCACCGATGGCGGTGCCGCCAGCGCCGCGCAGACCGTGAGCGTGGGCGTGCGGGCCGGTGATCTGTCCGTTGCGCCTACCGGCGCGGACATCGTCCTGACCCGCGACGATTCGACCGGCGCGTATCGCGGTGTCCTGCCTCGC
>JAFATL010000057.1 GCA_019243975.1 Actinomycetota bacterium
CCGGGGTCGTTCAAGGTCGACTGGGCCCTCGACGGTCCCGTGCCGTGGAAAGCGGACGCCTGCCGGCGGTCGGGCACGGTGCACCTGGGCGGCACGCTGGAGGAGATCGCGGCGTCGGAGCAGGAGATGCTCCGCGGCCGCGTCAGCGACAAGCCGTACGTGCTGATCGGCCAGCAGAGCCTGGCCGACCCCAGCCGCGCCCCCGAGGGCAAGCACACCCTGTGGGCCTACTGCCACGTGCCCAACGGCTCGAGCGTCGACATGACCGACGCCATCGAGCGCCAGATCGAGCGCTTCGCGCCCGGCTTCCGTGAGCTCGTCATCGGGCGCAGCGTGCGGCCGCCCGCCGAGCTCGAGCGCCACAACGCCAACTACGTCGGCGGCGACATCGTGGGCGGCTCATCGGCCGGCCTGCAGTTCGCGGCCCGCCCCATCCTCTCCCCCAGCCCCTACGCGGTGCGCGGCCTCGACAACGTCTACCTGTGCAGCGCGTCAACCGCCCCCGGCGGCGGAGTCCACGGCATGTGCGGCTACTGGGCCGCCCAAGCCGCCCTCAAACAGCACCGCTAACTGTCCACGTGCCGATCAAGGGTCGAAAAACGACCCTTGATCGGCACTTGGACGGGCGTTAGAGCTCGAGGACCATTCCTTCGGTCGCGGCGTCGACGCGGACGGGGGCCTTGCGGTAGTGACTGACGATGGCGTCGAGCTGGTCGTCGGTGCGGGCCGGGTCGTGATGGAACAGCAGCAGGCGACCGACGCCGGCGATGCGGGCGAACGTCACCGCGTAGTCGATCGCCGAGTGGCCGAAGTTGCGCTTGATGGTGAACTCCTCGGGCGTGTACTGCGCGTCGTGGATCAACACGTCGGCGTCGCGCGCCAGCGCCAGCGCGGCCTCGTGATACTCGCCCAACCCGTCGGGCCCGTCGCCGAGCGACGTGGGGCTGTGGTCGCTCATGTAGGTCATTGTCCGCGCGCCGTCCGACACGCGGTAGCCGAACGTGCGTCCACCTTTGTGGGGGATCTCGCGCGCCAGCACGCGAAAACCTTCGATCTCGTGCTCGCCCTCGTCGAGAC
Source organism: Actinomycetota bacterium (assembly GCA_019243975.1). GTDB lineage: Bacteria > Actinomycetota > Acidimicrobiia > Acidimicrobiales > JAFATL01 > JAFATL01. The sequence continues at coordinate 1,078 of JAFATL010000057.1, forward strand.
CGTGGAACGACCACTCCCCTCGCAACTCCTTCGGTGTGATCGGGAAGTGGGGCGGCGAGATCGCCCGCTCCAACACGGCCTCGGGGTCGCCTTGCTGTGGCATGTACACCGTGACCTTGCTGCCCGGGTTGTCGCCGGCCGGGAAGAACGGGATGCCGTGGGTGTGGTCCCAGTGCAGGTGGCCGATGAGCACGCTGCCGCGGAACGGCTGGCCTGACATCAACCGCGACAAGCGCTGCAGCCCGGTGCCGGCGTCGAGCACCAGGCTGGGCAGGTCGTTGTCGGCCGCCACCGCCACGCACGACGTGTTGCCGCCGTAGCGCACGAACTCCGGCCCCGGTGCGGGCGTCGAGCCGCGCACCCCGCACACGAGGATTCTCACGAGCCGGGGAACTTACCCCTCTTCGCGCTTGTGGCCGGTGGACAGCTCCTCCAGGGCGGCGGTGTCGATGTCGGCGGCCTCGGCCACGGCCACCTTGCAGTTGGTCACGGCCCGCAGCGTCGAGGTGCGGGTGCCGCCCTCGAGCACGGCTCGCTCGCCGAGCACGGCGCCGGGGCCGAGGTCGGCCAGCGCCTCGCCGTCGACCTCCACCGACAGCACGCCGTCGATGAGCATGAACATCTCGTGGCCGGGCGAGCCCTGCTCGGTGAGCGTCTCGCCGGGCGTGAGCTTGCGGATCTTGGGCTTGGCGCCGCCCCGCATGATCTTGGTCGACAGCTCGCGCTCGAGCGCCGTCTCCACCGCTGTGACCAGGGCCGGCGTCTGCTCGTCACCCCAGGGGCTGTGCTGGTCGAACGACTCGCGGTACCAGGTCTTGAAGTCGATGGTGCCGCTCTTCTGCACCAGCTTGCCCGACGCGTCGTAGATCCAGTGCCGGGGGAACGTGCTGGCGCCCACGACCTCGTGCTCCGACGACCCGTCGGCGTGCAGGGTCAACGCCAGGGTGACCCACACCACCGGGCCCTCGATCTGCACGAACGGCGGCTTGCTCACGCGCCGGGGGGCAGGCATGCCCGGCCGTCCGCCCGCCGTCTGGATGAACCGCACCGACGAACCGGTGACCTCGGGCTCGGGCACGATCTCGGGGAACGGGATGGCCGCGAAGACCACGCCCTTGGGCCCGAAGCGCATGTGAGTGGCGCCGATGATGCCGCTGCCCCCCTGGCCGTAGTCGGTGATGCGGCCGTCCTCCACCTCGATCCACGCGGTCAGGTTGTTGGCGAACCGGAACCGGTCCGCGTCGCGCAACGCCACCAGGTCGTCGACCGCGTCGGGCGGCGGCTGGTCGTAATGCGCGACCCCGACCTCAAAGGGCATTTTGGTCATCCCCTTGATGGCCTCGGACGGGATCCAACTGATCGAGGTGACGGAGGATTCGATTCGCATACGAACGACCGTATGCCCTTCGGCGCGACGCGGGAACCGTGCGGGCCCCATCCCCTCGGGGGTGGGTAGCACCACACCGCGCCCCAGGGTGGGGTTAGCACCCCACCGAAGTAGGGTGCCTATCGCCCTTGACCAGCACGGCGGCGCGGGAGACAACTGGACGGGATGACGGACACGAAGATCGACAGCAAGATCACGGTCTTCCTCGCCGATGACAACCTCATCGTGCGGGAGGGCGTGCGGGCCCTCCTTGCCTTGGAGCCCGACATCGAAGTCGTCGGCGTGGCCGCCGACTACGACGGCCTGGTCAGTGGCGCCGGTGAGACGAACCCGCAGGTGGTCATCACCGACATCCGCATGCCGCCGAACTTCCAGCGCGAGGGCATCGACGCGGCCAAGGAGGTGCGCAAGCAGCACCCGGGCACCGCCATCGTGGTGCTGTCGCAGTACGACGACCCCGAGTACGTCACCAGCCTGCTCAAGGAGGAGGACGCGTCGGGTTTCGGCTACCTGCTGAAGGACCGCATCGCCGAGGAGGACCAGCTGGCCCAGGCCGTGCGCGAGGTCGCCGCCGGCGGCAGCAAGCTCGACCCCAAGATCGTCTCCGCGCTGGTCAACCCGGTCAGCAAAGAGGGCGACCTCACCAAGGCCGAGGAAGACCTGCTCAACCTCATCGCCGAAGGCCGCTCCATCAAGGGCATCGCCGCCGCTCAGCGGTCGACCGCCGCGGCGGTGTCGGAAGCGGTCGAGGAGCTCTTTCTCAAGATCGCCAAGGAGGCCAGCTCGGGCGCCAGCAGCGCGCTGCGCCGGCTGCGCATGCTGCACCAGGCCATCGTCGAGCGCGAGGAGCAGGGCGAGAGCCTGAGCCGCCTCCTGCCCGGCGGCATCGCCGACAAGCTGCGCGACGCCGGCGGCAAGGTCGGCGAGACCGAGCGCCTCAACGTCAGCGTGGTGATGTCCGACATCCGGGGCTACACCACCATCGCCGAGCACACCGACTGCGGCGTGCTGGCCCGCCTCCTCAACGCCCACCGGGCTGAGATGAACCGGGCGATCATCGCCGCCGGCGGCACGGTCATGCAGTTCGTCGGCGACGCGGTGATGGCCGTGTTCGGCGCACCGTTCCCCTACGAGGACCACGCCGACAAGGCGCTGCAGGCGGCGCTCGCCATGCACCGCTACCAGCACGCCGTGAACCAACAGTGGGCGAGCGAGGGGCTGCCGCAGTTCGGGCTCGGCATCGGCATCACGACCGGTGACGTGGCCGCCGCCCTGCTCGGCTCCGACGAGCGGCTGGAGTACACCGTCGTCGGCGACACCGTGAACCTGTCGCAGCGGCTGCAGCAGTGGGCCGAGCCCGGCGAGACCGTGCTCAGCGAGGCCACCTACAACGACCTCAGCACGCCGGTCGAGGCGGAAGCGCTGCCGCCGGCGATGGTGAAGGGACGCGACACCCCGGTGGCCGCGTTCAAGCTGCCCGACGACGCGTGGCAGACGGCCGAGGCATGACCACCGCGGAGGACGTGCAGGCCTCGCGCCGGCGCCTCCTGACGAACGCCAACCTCACCCGCCGCACGTTCGAGCGCGCCCTGCACGACGGGCCCCAGCAGCACCTGGTCGCGTTGGCAGTCACCGTGCGCCTGGCCCGTACGTTGGCCAAGAACGATCCCACCGCGGTCGACGACGTGCTGGCGCAACTGGGCGACGACGTGCAGACGTCACTGCAAGAGCTGCGCGACCTGGCCCACCGCCTCTACCCGCCCCTGCTCGAAGACCGCGGCCTGGCGTCCGCGCTCAGCGCCGCAAGCGACCGGCTTCCGGGCTCGGCCGACGTCAGCGGCCTCGAGCGCCTGCCCACCGACGTCGAGGCGGCGCTCTACTTCGCCTGCACCGACCTCATGGAGCGGCACGCCGACGTGCGCCTGTGGTGCGAGGGCTCGACGCTGCACCTCACGGTGACGGGCGCCGACGTGGCCACCACGTCGCTGGCCGACACCGTCGCCGCCCTCGGCGGCGAGATCAGGATGGAACCGCCGCGGGTCGAGGCGCTGATTCCGGTCTAGGGCCGGCGGGCGGGGCCCCTCAGGGGTGCCCGCCGGAGTGAGCGCAGGGCGAAGCCCGGAGCGAACCAGTGTTACCGAACTCTCACCAGCCGCAACGTGTCGGTGGCGGGTTGGGGGTCGCTGGGGTCGCCGACGAGCACGGCGACGACGTCGTCGGTGCGGGCCAGGCCGCGGTCGACGGCTTCCTTCACCGCGAACCACACGATGTCGTCGGTGGTGGCGCGCGCCTCCGACAGCACCGGCTCGACGCCCCACGACAGCGTGAGCTGGCGGAGCGTCCGCTCGTGCGGGGTGGCGGCCAGGATCGGAAC
>JAFATL010000060.1 GCA_019243975.1 Actinomycetota bacterium
CGCCGCCGCTCGCTCCGCCTGTGCCCGTTGCTCCCGTCGCACCAGCGGCGCCACCTGAGCCTGCCGCTCCAGTCGCACCAGTCGCTCCGGTCGCGGCTCCCGAGGACGACGCCGCGCCGCCCGTAGCGCCACCCGAACCCGCCGAGCCACCGCCGCCCGAAGCCGCCGAGCCGCCACCGATCGTCGCCGCACCCGCGGGCACAGCCGCCGACGATCCACCCGTCTGTGTCAGCCCGATCGCCAGCGCGACCGGGTTTTTCCCGACGGGAATCGTCTGCACGATGCTGTTCGAGTCCAGATCCCAGTACAGCAACTTGTCGTCGCCCGTGGTCACGTACGCGCGCGAGATCTCAGCACCCGTGGCCATGCCGAGCACGCCGGCATCCACACTCAGCGGACGAACCGGCGGCTTGTCGCCGCTCAACGACCCCGACAGGTCAACCGAGTACAGCGTGTTTGTCGATGCGACCACCAGGTAGTGACCGTCGGGTGTGGACGACAAACCGGTGAGCTGAGGACCGATGTTGATCGTCTGTTCGGGTTCGCCCGACACCTGGTCGTACGCCGTCACAGTGCCGTTCGCTGCATTGGCTACCCAGAGTCGACCGTCCGGCGTTCGCGTCGCGCCCACGGGCTGCCCACCCATCTTGATGCTCGACTGAATCGTGCTCGCCTTGTCGTCCAGAATCGAGACGGTGCCCGCGCCCGCGTTGGTCACATAGACCTGCGGTGTCGACGAGCTACCCACGGAAAACGAGATCGAGTGCGGTCCAGCTCCCAGCGGGATCGCCGTGCCGGTAGCGTGTGAAACCGGATCCAGCGACCGGATGGTTTCGTCACCATCGGTAATCACCAGCACCAGTGGGCTGGGATCGGTGGGCGGTGGACCGGCCACCGCACCTGGGCCGGGTCCGACCTCGACCGCGGCCGTTTGTGCGCTGCTGTTCACGGCGGCGATGGCCACGTTCTGACTATCGGGCGAGCCGTCGCTGGCCACCACCAGGTCCGAGTTTGGCGAGGCGCCGACCCCCGTTGGTGCCACGTCGAGCTTGACGGTCGTTGCCACAACGGCCGCGCCCACCGGAATGACCGAAAGCGTGTGGTCATCCAGGTTGGCCGTGACCACGAACTCACCCGAAAGCGGCAGCGCCGAGCGCGTCGCGACGGCTACCGGCGAGGCCGCTGCCGCGGCCGGTGCCGGGCTGGGCGACGACTCGGCCACTGGCGATGGCGACGGGCGTACAGTCGCGGCGGGTTGCGCCTGCGGCGTCGGGGGACCCGACGATTGGCCACTGCAGGCAGCAGACAACACCAGACCCAGGCCAAGTGCCGCGCCCATGAAGGGCCCGCGACGACAACGGAAGGCGTGCATGCGCGCCAGACTCACGGGCAATGACTATGCCAAGAACGCGCCCTCAGGGGCCGAAATAGCACGCCCAACGCCCGCTGCGGGCTGTGCGTGGCCCACCGCCCCCACCCGCCGCCCATGCCAGCATAAGCAGCAAGCGTCACGTAGACCGTCACGTGGGGCGTCACGTAGACCGATATGCGCGCGTCTTGTGGCGCGCGTGTTGTGGTTCGTTAGCAGTCGCTTATTCCAGACTTAATGTTGGTGGGCGACACTGAGTTCATGACGACGACGCCGGGAACCTCCGCCTCGTATCTGCTCGGCCGAGTCGGTGCACGTGCCGCTGCTGGGGTCTGGCGCAATCGCTTCGGCGTGTTGCTCGCCCTCGTGATCACCCTCGCCCTCGGTAGCTACGCGGCCCTGACCTGGTCGGGTGCCATCGCCAGTCCTGTCCCGAGCCAGTCGGCCTCGACCGATTGTGCCGACACCGCCATGGCCGCTATCGCCGACAAGTCAAGCTCTGCCGCTCAACGCGCCTATCAGTGCATGGACTCGAGCTTCCAGCAGCGTGTTCCCGAAGCCCAGTTCGTCAGCCAGATGATGGCGCAGCAGACACCTTCAACCGCGAAGCTCGCCCGCGTCGGCGAGTATCAGAACTCGAGCAGCGGCTCGACGCTCGTCTACTTCGCGCTTGACGGCGGCAATCAGAGCGTCGGCTACATCGTCTACCTGAACAGCAACGGCAAAGTCCTGCGCATCGAGTAGCCACTCGTTTGGCGAGCGCATGGCGTTGCTCTTCGTCGATGCGCGGCTCATCACGTGCATGGGCGCCGGAATAGAAAACGCTCCGAGGCGATTGCCCCGGAGCGTTTGAACGTTCGGAAAGGTGTCCGGTCGCTTAGCCGGCGCGCTGTGTGTCGCCCTTGAACTCCTTGCCTGCGCCACGCGCGCGCTCCTCTTCGTCACCGGTCAGCTTGCCGATGCCTTGCTCGAGCTTGCCGGCTGCCTGGTCGGCGGCACCTTTCACCTCGCGCTTGGCGTGAGCGGTTCCGGCTTCGCCGCGGCCTTCGGCCTCCATCTCACTATCGCCGGTGACCTTGCCGGCACCTGACTTGAGATTGCCCTTCATCTCGTCGAGTCGATCGCCCATAGTGCTTGCGACCTCCTTACGCTGTATCCCCTGACGCAAGATACGGGCCGCCATCGTGTGCCGCGTGCATCACGGCATCTCGCCGCAGCAGCCCGAGCAGGCGCCCATCGCCTGTGGTGACTAACACGCGCTGCGCCTTCGTCCCGCTCAGATGCTCGGCCATCTCGTGCACGCTGACGTTGGGGCGGTACGTGCTCGGCGCCGGATCCATGACGTCGTCGA
>JAFATL010000139.1 GCA_019243975.1 Actinomycetota bacterium
GACCGCCCACTCGCAGCACAAGGACCACGCGGCAGCCTGGAACGCGATCCTCACCAAGTCGGGCAAGAAGGCCATCACCGGTGTTGACCTCACCGTGAAAGATGCCGTGGTGACGCCCGGGTTCGCGCAGGTGAAGGACGTGGTGGGGCTGGCCAAGTTCGCCCTCGGTCTGGAGAACGTCGCAGCCGCCACGTATCTCAACGGCATCCAGCACGCCATCAAGGACAAGGGCGCCATTCAGGTGGCGGCCAGCATCCAGCCCGTCGAGATGCAGCACGCGGCGATCCTCAACTTCGTCCTCGGGCAGTACCCGATCCCGGACTCGTTCGCCAAGACCGACGGCGCCCGCGGGCCCGACGACAAGATCGGCTAACCGTCGCGACACCCGGCCGGTCGGCAGACCGGCCGGGTTCGGCGGTCCGATCACCACGCCGACGGTTCACAGCGAGGTCGCCGATCCGGTCGCTTAGGAGGCGAAGATGCCGCCGTCGCAGGTGATGACGTCGCCCACCGTGAAGGAGCCGGCCCGAGAGCTGAGGAAAATCGCCAGGCCCGCGATGTCCTCGGGCGTCCCGACGCGGCCGCGAGGGACGGTGCGGCCGAGCGCGGCCCAGTCCGTTCCTTCGACATCGCCCTTGGTGCCGACGCCCGTGCTGAGCATCCACGTCGGGAACGGTCCAGGCGCGATGGCGTTGACAAGCACGTTTCGGGGCGCCAGGCGGGCGGCGAACTCGCGCGTCAACGCATGCAGGGCGGCCTTGGACGGACCGTAGGCGTAGCCCTCGAAGACGGGGGTGCGCAGGCCGTCGATGGACCCGATGTTGATCACGCGGGCCGGGTCGTCGGGCGACGCCGCCGCCTCCAGGAGCGGCAGCATCCGCTGGGTGAGGAAGAAGACGCCTTTGAGGTTGGTGTCCATCACCTTGTCCCAACCGTTCTCGGGGAACTCCTCCAGCGTTGCTCCCCATGAAACCCCGGCGTTGTTCACCAGGATGTTCAGTCGCTCCTCGCGCTCCCGCAGGGCCGCCGTCAGCGCGTCGACCCCGTCGAGCTTCGACAAGTCAGCGGGCAGCGACACACACGTGCCGCCGTATTCCTTCGCCAGGCCCTCGGCGGTGGCGTCGCAGGCGTCGGCCTTGCGCGAGCTGATGTACACCGTGGCGCCGTTGGCGAGGAACCCGGCCGCGATCATCTCGCCGATGCCCCGCGAGCCACCGGTGACGAGTGCGGTCTTGCCCTCGATCGAAAACAGCGTGTTCAGATCCACGATTTGATCCTTTACCAGTGGGGTGCGAAGGCTCAGACGGCGGGGATGACGCCGGCGAGCTCGAGGATGCGGCTGGGCGGCAGGTGCTGCTCGGTGATGGTGACGCCCAGGTGGGCGAGCGCATCCTCGATGGCGTTGGTGATCGCCGGCGGCGATCCGATCATGCCGCCCTCGCCAACGCCCCGGTAGTTGGCGGCGATCTCCGAGGGCGTCTCGACGTGGTGGATCTCGATCTCGGGGATCTCCATCGAGGTCGGGATGAGGTAATCCATGAACGTGCCGGCCTGGAAGTTGGCGTCGTCGTCGTAGGCGGCCCGCTCGTACAGGACGGCACCTACCCCCTGGGCGACGCCGCCCCGGACCTGGCCCTCGACAATGGCGGGGTTGATGAGCTCGCCGCAGTCCTCGACCACGACATAGCGGGGGATCTTCACGAACCCCGTCTCCAGGTCGACCTCCACCCAGCACACGTGGGTCGCCATGGCCCAGCCGCCTTCGCCGCCGTCGTAGTCGTGCTTCGTCTCGAGCTTCCCGCCACCCGGCCCGCCGTCGCGTGCCACCGCGGTGGCGACGTCGGCGAACGTCACGGCGATCGACGGGACGCCGGCGACGTGGATCGCCCCGTCGGTGATCTCGAGGTCCTCGACGCTGGCCTCGAGCAGGTCGGCCGCCCGGTCGAGGATGTGGCTGCGAAGCTCGCGTGACGAGAAGGTGACCGCACCGCCGGTCATGGCGCCGGCCCGGCTGCCGCCGGTGCCGGCGATGCCGAACGGGGTCACGCTGGTGTCGCCGAACTTCACGTGGACCTGCTCCGGGGATACGCCCAGCTCATCCGCGGCGACCTGACCGAAGGTCGTCTCGTGACTCTGCCCGTGGGGCATCTGCTGGATGTAGACGCTGACGGACCCGTCCGGTTCGAGCACGGTTCGGGCCGGCTCGGTGCTGATGAAGCCACCCGCCATCACGTTGTCGGCGAAGTCCGGGGGGCCCGGTGCGGCCTCGTGGTACGTGGCGATGCCGATGCCGAGGTGGCGGCCTTCGGCGCGCGCCGCTTCTTGTTCGGCGCGGAACCGATCGAGGCCGGCGATCTCGATGGCCCGTTCGAGCGTGGTCCGGGCCGACATGCGCACATCGAGGGTCGGGCCGGTCACCATCTTCCGAGGCAGCTCGTCCATGGTGACCATGTTGCGCAGCCGGATCTCGGCCGGCGTCATCCCGAGCTCCCGGGCGATGACGTCGAGCATGCGCTCGCGCACCCACGTCTCCACCGCCCACGGGCCTCGGTAGGCGACGTACGGCCCCTTGTTGGTCGCCACGATCCTCGTGTTGAACTCGAACGCCCGGAGGCGGTACGTGCCCGGCATCATCACCTTCATGATCACGGCGAAGATCGGCGCCGCGATCGGCGCCGCCGGGTAGGCGCCCTCGGCGAGCGTCAGGTGCACACGGAAGGCGAGGACCTCGCCGTCGTCGTTGACGGCCGCCGAGATCTTCATCTGCTCGTCGCGCGCCTGCCCACCGACGAGGAGGTGCTCGTTGCGATCCTCGATCCACTTGATGGACTGCCCGAACTCCAGCGCCATGGCGCACACGGCCACTTCCTCGCGGGAGAAGACTCCCTTGCAACCGAACGCGCCCCCGATGTCGCGTGCCTTGACCTCGGGCAACCGCGTGCGGTCCTTGGCCACCAGCCCGACGAAGCTGCGCGCCATGTGCCGGAGAATGGTGGGGTCCTTCTTGACGAGGTACTTCATGCCGGAGTTGTCGGTCTCGCCGAGCGACTCCTTGTTCTCGCTCATGAACGCCCGGGCGCCGGCGACGAATCGTTGCAGCCGGTCACGGTGCTTGAGCAGCCACGCCGCTGACTGTGGCACGGTCTGCCGCTTGGTCGTCATGCCCAGGTACCACTTCAGGCCGTGGGTGTTCTGGGTGGCGGAGTGGAAGGTGACCTCGCCCGTCGTTTGCTCGAACTCGGCGACGCACCCCCGGGTCTCCATGGGCTGGTTGGAGTGGCGGTGCGACGTGAACGTGCGGGTGATCACGCGGTCGGCCGCCGCGAACGCGCCCTCGACGTCGCCGTACTGCTGGCTCGTGTCGAGCAGCACGTTGCTTCCGGCCTTGTCCCACACCGTGGTCCGGCTGGGTTCGAGTGCCTGCTCGATGGTGGCGACGGCTTCTAGGGGCTCGTAGTCGACCTCGATGAGCTCGAGCGCGTCTTCGGCCACGTGGCGTGACGTGGCGAGCACTAGCGCCACCGGGTCGCCGACCATGCGGACGCGGTCGGTGGCCAGGGCCCAGTAGTGCGGGATGTAGAGCCCGTCGAACATGGCGAAGTTCAGCAGCGGGTTGGTGCGGGCCTTCATCTCCTCGCCCGTGACGACGGTGTACACACCCGGCAGGCGACGAGCCGCGGACACGTCGATGCTGTTGATGCGGGCGTGGGGCATGGGGCTGCGAAGGAAGGCGGCGTGGAGCATGCCCGGCAGCGTCATGTCGGCGATGAACGATCCCTTGCCGGTGAGCAGGCGCTGATCCTCGACCCGCGTCACGCTCGAGCCGACGAAGCGACCCGCGACCGACGCCCTCATGAGTTGACCTCCGTGGTGTCCGCTTGGCTCGCCGACCGCACCACCTGCTCGATGCTGGCGATGATCGACTCGTACCCCGTGCACCGGCACAGGTTCCCGGAGATGGCTTCCCTGATCTCCTCCCGGGACGGCGCCGGGTTCTCGTCGAGCAGCAGCTTGGCGGTGATGAGGAAGCCGGGCGCACAGAATGCGCATTGGAAGCCGTGGGCGTCGCGGAAGCCTGCTTGCAGCGTCGACAGGCTGCCGTCGACGTTGGTCAGGCCTTCGATGGTGGTGATGGCGGCGCCGTCTGCCTGCACAGCGAGCATCAGGCACGACCGTACGGCGGCGCCATCGAGCTCGACCGTGCATGCGCCGCACACACCCTGTTCGCACCCGAGGTGGGTGCCCGTGAGACGCAGGTCGTCGCGGAGGACGTCGGCCAGCGTGCGCCGCACCTCGACGGTGTGCGTCCACGCCTCGCCGTTGACGACAACCGAGATGTCGGCGGTCTCGCCATGCTGGCTCATGCCGCCGCCATCTTTCCGTTGGTCGTCGCCTCGGCAAGCGCTCTCCGGGTGAGCACGCCGGCGGCGTGCTGCCGGTAGGCGCGAGAGGCGTGGATGTCGTCGGGCGGTGCCAGCCGCGCCGACACGATGGCGGCTGCCTCGGCGATGGTCTCCTCGTCAGGCCGGCGCCCCGCGAGGGATGCCTCCGCCTCGGCCACCCGGCACGGCACCGACGCGGCGCCGAAGAACGACAAGGCGGCGCTGGCGATGGTGCCGTCGTCGGCCGTCGTCACCATGGCGGCGATGCCGACCAGGGCGAAGTCGCCGTGGCGGCGGGAAAGCTCGTGCACCGCGCTGGTCGCGGAAGGCGACCATGCCGGCAGGCGTACCTCGGTGAG
>JAFATL010000220.1 GCA_019243975.1 Actinomycetota bacterium
GGGCAGGCCAGGATCTCCAACAGCTGCGGGTCCAGCGCCATCAGCTTCCCTTCTCGATCAGGGCCACGACTTCGGCCACGTGCTGCTCGCATTCTTGCCGGGTGGGCGCCTCCAGGTTGAGGCGCAGCAACGGCTCGGTGTTCGACGGCCGCACGTTGAACCACCAGGTGCCGAAGTCGACGGTGAGGCCGTCGAGGCGATCCTGCTCGGCGTCGGGGAAGGCCGCCGCCACGCTCTCGATGACAGCCTTCGGGTCGCCAACCTTGGTGTTGATCTCGCCCGAGTCGATGTAGCGCTCGTAGCCCTTGCGCAGCTCCGACAGCGGCGTGCCGGTGACCGATAGCAGCTCGAGCATCACCACCGCAGCCACGAGACCCGAGTCGGCCCGGTAGTTGTCGCGGAAGTAGTAGTGGGCCGAGTGCTCCCCGCCGAAGATGGCGTCGTGCGTGGCCATCTCGGCCTTGATGAACGAGTGGCCGACCCGTGACCTGATCGGCGTACCCCCGTGCTCGCGCACGATCTCGGGCACCGCCTTCGAGCAGATCAGGTTGTGGATGACCGTGCCGGTGTTCCCGTTCTTGTCGAGGATCGACGCGGCCAGCATCGCCGTCGTCGTCGACCCCGACACGGCCTGCGCCTTGTCGTCGACGAGGAACACGCGGTCGGCGTCGCCGTCGAACGCCAGCCCGACGTCGGCGCCGACCTCGAGCACGCGCCGCTGCAGGTCCTTCAGGTTCTCGGGCTGGATGGGGTCGGCCGGGTGGTTGGGGAACGTGCCGTCGAGCTCGGGATAGAGGATCTCGAGGTCGAACGGCAGCGGGCCGAACACCTTGGGCACCACCAGCCCGCCCATGCCGTTGGCGGTGTCGGCCACCACCTTGAGGGGCCGCAACGCGCTCACGTCGACGAACGAGCGCACGTGGTCGGCGTACTCGTCGAGCAGGTCGAGCTGCGACACCGTGCCGCGGGTGGCGGCTGTCGGGACGTCGCCGGCAATGGCGTGCGCCTTGATGTCGCGCAGGCCGGTGTCCTCGCCGACAGGCTTGGCGCCGGCGAGGCAGAACTTGATGCCGTTGTACTGGGCCGGGTTGTGCGAGGCGGTGAACACGGCCCCCGGGGCGTCGAGGCGGCCGGCTGCGAAGTAGATGAGGTCGGTCGACGCCATGCCCAGGTCGACCACGTCGGCGCCCGTGCCGGTGACGCCCTCGGCAAAGGCCGCCACCAGGTCGACGCCGGACGGCCGCATGTCGCGTGCGACCAGCACGCGGTCGGACCCACAGAAGGCCGCGAAGGCGGCGCCGATACGACGGGCGGCGTCGGCGTCCCATTGATCGGGCACCAGCCCACGCACGTCGTACGCCTTGAAGATCGCGTCGAAGTCGGCCATGGCGGGTGCCAACCCTAGTTGGGGAGGGTGAGCCTCTCGTCCCCCTGCAGCTCGTAATCGCCCCGGCTGCCGGCCCGGCGGATGCGGAACAGGTCGAGGATCATGCGCACGGCGTCGGGCCCGACCCGGACGGTGGACGCAGTGGTGTTGGCCAGGGTCACCGGCACCTCCGTGAGCGAGAGGCGGTAGCGCTCAGCCAGGTGGAACAGCTCCACGTCGAAGGCGAACCGGTCGATGGTGGCGTGCCCGAACAGCAGGCGGGCGACGTCGGACCGGAACGCCTTGATGCCGCACTGCGTGTCTCGGTACTGCCCGAGCAGCACGAGAAGGGTGAAGGCGTTGAACAGCCGGCCCGACATCTCCCGCAGCCGCCGCGCCTTCACGAGCGTCGACGTGTCCACGTGGCGCCGGCTGCCGACCACCATGTCCCAGCCCGCCTCGACCTGGGCCAACAGCTCGAGCAGCTGCACCGGCGGGTAGGCCAGGTCGGCGTCGGTGAAGGCGACCGTGCGGCCGCGCGCCACGAGCATGCCGGCCCGCACCGCCGCCCCCTTGCCCCGGTTCACCGGCTGGGCGATCACCTGGTCGGCGCCGCCCGCGCGCGCGGCGTCGGCCTTGCCGTCCTTCGACCCGTCGTCGA
>JAFATL010000249.1 GCA_019243975.1 Actinomycetota bacterium
CTCGCCCAGCACGACGCGCATTTGCTCGAGGACTGGCGCGGCGGCCTGCAACCGGGCGTCGTCGAGGAACCCGGCGTTGAGGCGAGGCTGCACCACGTCCTCGCCGTACATCTTGCGGGTGTACTGGCCCCAGTCGGCCAGCTCCACCAGGGTCCCGAACAGCGCGTCGGAGCCCGCCAACCACCCCGGCGCGTGGTCGACCCACGCCCGCTCGTCGAGGGCGCGGCGCGTCAACGACGAGAACGCGGGGTCGATCGAGGGTGCTACACCGCCGAACAGCGACCCCTGGAAGGCAGGGTCGGGCACAGCCACTGGACCGACAATTTTACCGGCGTGTGGGGCTTATCGAATCGCCGAGCTCGCCGGCCGGCACCGCCGGCGACCACAGGTAGCCCTGCCCGAGGTCGCACCCGAGCTCCTGCAGCAGCGCCGCCTGCTCCTCGGTCTCCACGCCTTCCGCGACGACGGTGAGGCCGAGCGCATGGGCCAGGTCGATCATGGCCGAGACGATGGACGTGTCCTGCGACTGTGGGCTGAGGCCGGCCACGAACTGTCGGTCGATCTTCAAGAAGTCGAGCGGGAAGCGACGCAGGTACACCAGCGACGAGTACCCGGTGCCGAAGTCGTCGAGGCTCAACCGCACACCCATGGCGTGGATCCTCCGGAGGGTGGCGATGGTGCGGGCCTCGAGCAACGAGCTCTCGGTTATCTCGATGCACAACGCGTCGGGTCCGATGCCAGCGCCCTCGACGGCGCGCCGGACCTCGTCGGCGAAGTCGGGCTGCCCGAGCTGGCGCACGGAAACGTTGACCGACACGACGGGCGGTCCGGCCCCCTCGCGCTGCCAGCCGCGAAGCTGTCGCAGCGCCTCCGTCAGGACCCAGGCGCCGATCGGGACGATGAGACCCGTCTCCTCGGCCACCGAGATGAAGTCCGCCGGGCCGACCAGCCCCCGTTCCGGGTGGGCCCAACGCACGAGCGCCTCGGCGCCGACGAGCGCGCCGGTCCGCAGATCGATCTCCGGTTGGTAGTGCAAGCGCAGCTCGTCGCGATCGAGCGCGTGACGGAGGTCGCGATCCGTTTGGAGGCGGCTGACTGCGCCGCTGTGCATGCCGACGTCGTACACCTCGACACGCGCTCGTCCCCGTTCCTTGGCCTGCGTCAACGCGGTGAGCGCGTCGCGAAGCAGCTCCTCGCCGGTGGTGCCGCTGTCGGCAACGGCAACGCCGATGCTCGCCGGCGCGAAGACCTCGACACCATCGACTTCGAACGGTTCACTGAGGGCGGCCTCGATCCGCGCCGCCGCGGCCAAGGCGGCGGCGTCGGTCGACATCTCTTCGCAGACGACGACGAACTCGTCGCTCCCTATGCGTCCCACCGAGTTCTCGGGGCCCACGGCTTCTTGCAGGCGCACCGCGATCCGCTGCAGCAACCGATCACCGACCGCGTGACCGTGGCCGTTGTTCACGAGCTTGAACCGGTCGAGGTCGAGCAGGAGCACGGCGACGACCTCCGACGTGCCGTCCGTCGATTCGATGGCGCGGTTCAGGCGGTCGAGAAGGAGCGTCCGGTTCGGCAAGCCGGTGAGCTCGTCGTACAGGGCGCGCCGGCGCAGTTCGGCTTCGTGCACCCGCCGTGCCGTGATGTCATCCACCATCACGAATCGCGCCGGGCGCCCGTCGAAGGTCGTGATGTGCGAGGTGACTTCGACCTCGATCAACGTGCCGTCGTGGATGCGATGACGCCACGGGCCGGAGCGGTCGATGAGCGCGGTGTTGCGCACGCTCTCGCGCAGAGCTTCCAGGTCCTCGTCGGGACGGATGTCGGCGATGGTCATGGTGAGGAACTCGGCCCGGCTGTAGCCGTAGTGCTCGATGGCCGCGTCGTTGACGTCGAGGAACGCCAACGAGTCGAGGTCGTACACCCACATCGGCCGCGGGTGGTCAGCAAACAGCAGCCGGTACGTGCGTTCGGCACGACTTCTCCCGCGCCGGTACCCGAAGACCGACCGCCGCGAGGCGCGTTCGTCATCGCGGCCCGTCCCCTCTGGGCCCTTCCCCGCCAAATAGCCCGAACGACCGAACACGCCCGCCTCCAACGTCGTCGCTGCCCGTCTCAGCGGCGCCGTCGTCACAAATAGTACAGCCGGGACGAACGGAGTTCGTCGCCGAAGTTCAGCGGGGCGTGATCTCTCCCCGGCTCAGATGTACGGCCTCGTAGCAATACCAGGCCGCGACCGAGCGGTAGGGCCGGTACACGTCACCCAAGGGCGCCAACTGCTTGGCGGTAGGCCGCTCGATGCCGTGCATGAGGCCGTAGCCCGCCTGCACGCCGAGGTCGTCGACCGGCCACACGTCGAGGCGGCGCAGCTCGAACATCAGGAACATCTCCGCCGTCCACCGGCCGATGCCGCGCACGGTGATCAGCTCGGCGATCAACTCCTCGTCGGACAGCTTCGACACGCGGTCCAGCTCGACCGTGCCGTCGGCGACCTTGGCGGCCAAGTCCTTCACCGCCAGGTACTTGTTGTTCGACAGGCCGGCGCCCCGCAGCTGCTCCTCCGACAGTTTCAGCACTGCCTTGGGCGTGAGGTCGCCTTTGACGAGCGCGCGCATGCGGCCGTGAATGGTCGATGCCGCCTTCCCGGCCAGCTGCTGGAAGATGATCGCCCGCACGAGCGCGCCGAACGCGCCGTCGGGATCGGGACCGCGATGTCGGGGCGGGCCCGCCTTCAGCGCGACGGCGCGCAGCTTGGGGTCACGGGCCGCCAGTTCCTCGGCGGCCTTGCGCCACGAGACGCGGGGCACGACAGGTGCGGACGCTTACGCGCTGCGGTGGATGAGGTTCATCCGCGTCGACACCACGGGCTCGCCCGTGTTCGCGTCGCGGTAGACGTTCTCGGTGACGAGGAACGTCATCGTCTTGCCCTTGCTCTCCTTCTCGTAGGCGTCCACGACCGTGCCCTCGCCCTCCAGCACGTCGCCCACCTTGAGGGGGCGGTGGTAGGTGAACTCCTGCTCGCCGTGCAGCACGATGCCGCCGTTCTGCATGAGCTTGCCGATCACCTGCATGGCCGGGCTGGGGCCGTCGAGCTTGCCGTCGGCCGGTTGCTGCTCGGGGAACGCGCCCCAGTGCGCCATCACGAACGGGTACGTGACCGGCACGGGAATGGCGTCGAAGCCTGCTTCCTTGGCCGCCTCCGGGCTCGTGTACACGGGGCTGCTGTCCTTGAGCGCGGTGGCGAAGTTGGCCACGGGCCCGCGCTCGATGACGATCTTCCACTTGCCCGCGGACTTCCCGATGACGCTCGTGTCGACGGCCATGCTCGGCTGCACCTCGCCCGTTAGATTGACGTACCTGTCAGAGAACGTCTGACATCTGAGCACAGGAAGGGTGGACGTGCCATGGGGCTGCTCGACGGCAAGGTCGCCATCGTCACCGGCGCCGGTCACGGCATCGGACGGGGCGAGGCGCTGGAGCTGGCGGCCGAGGGCGCCAAGGTCGTCGTCAACGACATGGGCGGCTCCGTCACCGGTGAGGGCGCCGACAAGCGGCCGGCCGAGGAGGTCGCCGAGCTGCTGCGGTCGCGCGGCGCCGAGGCCGTCGCCAACTACGACGACGTGGCCGACTGGAAGGGCGCGGAAAACCTCATCCAGCAGGCCGTCGAGGCGTTCGGTCGACTCGACATCGTCGTCAACAACGCGGGGATCATCAGGGACAAGATGATCTTCTCGATGACCGAGGACGACTTCGACAGCGTCGTCCGCGTTCACCTCAAGGGCACGTTCGCCACCACCCATCACGCGTCGGTGTACTGGCGCAACGAGTCGAAGGAGGGTCGCCAGCCGCGCGCCGCCGTCGTCAACACGGTGTCGTCGGCCGGACTCGTCGGCAACCTGGGCCAGGCCAACTACGGGTCGGCCAAGGCGGCCATCGCGGCGCTGACGATCGTCACGTCGCTCGACATGGCGCGCTACGGCGTGCGCGCCAACGCGGTCGCACCCGGCGGCGTCACCCGCATGTCGGCCGGTGTCATCAAGGACCTCGAGGTGAAGGAAGCCGACGAGTACCCCGACGGCGAGTTCGCCCGCTTGAACCCCGGCAACTCGGCGCCCATGGTGGCGTGGCTGGCGTCCGACGAGGCCATGCACGTCACGGGCCAGGTGTTCCGGGCCGTGGGTGCGTCGATCGCGCACTACAAGCCGTGGTCGTTGGGGGCCGAGATCACCACGCCGAAGGAGCCGGCCAAGTGGAAGCCGGAGAACATCGGCGCGGCCGTCAACGCCCACATCTTCGGCTCCCGCAACCCGGGCCTGCAGATCGGCGGGTGAACCGGCGGGTCGCCATCGTCGGCGCCGCCTTGTCCGACTGCGGGCGGGTCGACGACAAGTCGGCGTTCCAGTTGCACTACCAGGCGTCGTCGCGCGCGCTGGCCGACGCGGGGCTGACGCGTGACGACGTCGACGGGTTCGCATCGTCGGGCACGGGCGTCATGGCACCGGTCGAGTTGGCGGAGTACCTCGGCCTGCGCCCGACGTGGGTCGACTCGACCAGCGTCGGCGGCGCCACGTGGGAATTCATGGCCCACCACGCCATGTCGGCCATCGCCGCAGGCGACGCCGAAACCGTGGTGATCTCCTACGGGTCGACGACGCGCGCCGACCTCAAGCGCGGGCGGCGCACGGCCAACCTCAACTTCGGCAACCGCGGCCCCGTGCAGTTCGACGCGCCCTTCGGCCACACCATCATCTCCAAGTACGCCATGTCGACCCGGCGGCACATGCTCGAGTTCGGCACGACGCTGGAGCAGCTGGCCGAGATCGCGGTGGCCGCTCGGTTCAACGCTCGCGACAACGAGGACGCGTACTACCGAGAACCGATCACGATCGAGGACGTGCTCAGCGCGCCGATGATGGCCGACCCGTTGACCACGAGGCAGTGCTGCATCCGCTCCGACGGCGGCGGCGCGATCGTGCTGACGTCGGAGGAGCGGGCGCGCGACTGCGCCAAGGCGCCGGTGTGGGTGCTGGGCGCGGGTGAAGCCACGTCGCACACGACGATGAGCGAGTGGGGGGACTTCACCGAGTCGCCGTGCGTGCACTCCGGGCGCATCGCCTTCGAGCAGGCCGGCCTCACGCCCAACGACGTCGACACATGCCAGATCTACGACGCGTTCACGTCGATGGTGCTGATCACGCTCGAAGGCCTCGGTTTCTGCAA
>JAFATL010000615.1 GCA_019243975.1 Actinomycetota bacterium
TCGGGGCCCTGCAGGCCCTGTCCACCCGCGGCCTCGTGGTGGGCGACGAACACGCCGACTACCTGGCGGCGGTGTCCGGCGGCTCGTACATCGCAGGCGCCCTGACGCTCGTCGCCAAAGGTCCCATCACCCAGGACGACTTCCCGACCGGCCCCGACGCGCCGCAGGTGGTAGCGCCGCCCGACCCGTTCGACCGGGGCTCGCCCGAGGAGGCGTGGGTGCGCAACCACCTGCGCTACCTCGTGCACGGCCCGGCCAGCCTGATGTCGGCCGTGGGCCGCCTGCTGGGCGGCATCCTCATCAACCTGCTGGTGATCAGCCTGGTGATCAACACCGTGGCCCGCCCTCTCGGCTGGCTCTACGGCTGGCAGATCAAGCAGCTGCGCTCTGGCTACAGCCACCACGTCCACGTCCAGGTGCGGTCCCTGACGCTCGGGTTCGTCGTGGCTCTGGCGGGCGTCGGCCTGTTGTGCGGGCTGTGGGCGATCCTGCGCCGCTTCGGCGCCGACGAGAGCAGGCACGACTTCGCCCTCGTCGCCACCGGGTTCTTCGTGGCGTCGGCTGTGACCGCCCTGCTGTTCGTGCTGGTGCCGCTGGCGTTGGTCGCCATCCGCAACTGGCACATCCTCGGCAATGCCACCTCGGTGAAGGGCCTGTCAGCGCAACGGTCCACCGACCGCGTCGGCTACGCCACCTTGTTCGCCACGATCGGATCGATCGTCACCGGGGTCCTCGCGCTGATCGGACGCGACGGCGCGGCCGGATCGAGCGCCACCGGGCGCTGGCTCGTCCGTGTGCTGCGCCCGTACAGCCGGCGCCTGCGCACGTTCTTGTTGAACCTGCTCGCCACGGTGTTCGGCCCGGCGCTGCTGATCGGGGTGTTCCTGCTGTCGTCGAACTGGGGCGCTGCCCACACGATCGCGGTCCCGGCCCAGCGGGGACACGAGCTGTGGTGGTGGTTCGCCCCGCTGGTGCTCCTGATCTTGATGTCGTGGCAGGGCGACCTGGTGGCCTGGTCGTTGCACCCGATGTACAAGCGGCGGCTGGCGAGCGCGTTCACCCTGCGCCGCCTGCGCAGGAAGGACGGCACCGAGTACGCGCAGGCCCGGCCCTACACCCGCCTGTGCCCGCTGTCGGCGTCGCAACCCGACAACACGCCTGAGCTGTTGGTGTGCGCGGCAGTGAACATCAGCGACTACGGGCGCACGCCGACCGGCAGCGACGTGGGCGGCTTCGTGTTCAGCAGCCGGCAGGTCGGCGGCCCGTTGGTCGACTGCATCCCCACCGACGAGTACGAGACCAAGGCCAAAGGCCGGGCGCGCGACTTCACCCTGCCGGCGGCCATCAGCATCACCGGGGCCGCCATCTCACCCTCGATGGGCCGCATGACGCGGCGGCCGCTGCGCTTCCTGTTCGCCCTCCTCAACCTGCGGCTCGGCGTGTGGCTGCCGAACCCCGGCATCGTCAAGCGGATGCCGGGTGCCGACGACCCCGAGCCCACGCCCCGGCGGTTCCAAGCCCTCGCCAACCCGATGGTGCGACTGCCCCTGGTCGGCGAGGTACGTCGTCCCGGTGTCCCCAAGCCCAGCCTGCGCTACCTGGGGCGCGAACTGTTCGGGCTCAACAAGGCCAGTCATGAGTTCGTGTACGTGAGCGACGGCGGCCACTACGAGAACCTGGGCCTGGTCGAGCTGCTGCGCCGCGGTTGCCAGACGATCTGGTGCGTCGACGCCGCCGGTGACGCCATCGACACGTTCTCCACCATCGGCACGGCCATCTCGGTGGCGCGGTCCGAACTCGCCATCGACATCGAGCTGTCGCCCGAGGTGATGGGCCCGCCGCCCGACGCCAAAGGCGACGACGCCATGTTCGTGCGCGCCACGCACGCCGTCGGCCGCATCCATTACCACGACGGCAGTGCGGGCACGCTCGTGCACATCAAGCTGGGCGTGCCGCGCGACGCGCCGACCGACGTGCTCACGTTCCACCGCAACCACCCGCGGTTCCCGTGCGACCCCACGTTGAACCAGCTCTACACCGCCGAGCGGTTCGACGCGTACCGCACGCTGGGGGAGTTCTCGGCCATGCGCGCCATCGAGGAGTCGCTCGACGCTGACGGGGCGCCCGTCGCCCCGCCGCCGGTGGCCACCTCCGCCAACGGCGATGGTGGCGGCGCGCCCTAC
>JAFATL010000675.1 GCA_019243975.1 Actinomycetota bacterium
TCGTCGACGGCGCGGATGCCGCCGAACCGCTTCGTCACCTCGACGCACTCGAGCACGACCTTGTCGGAGTGCCCGTTGGTCTCGACCTTCTTGGGCCGCACCGGCGCGGTGGCACTTCCCTGCTGCTTGCCGGCACCGGCGATGAACACCGAGCGCAGGATGTCGGGCCGGTCGAGCAGCTCGGCCGTCGGCCCCTCGAAGCGGACCTCGCCCTTCTCCATGAACAGCGCTCGCTGCGCCAGGGTCAGAGCAACGTTCACCGACTGCTCGACGAGGATGATCGTCGTCCCCGCCTCGTGGATCTTGCGCACCACGTCGAGCAGCTGGCCGACGATGGTCGGCGCGAGGCCGAGCGACAGCTCGTCGATCATCAGCAGCTTGGGGCTGTTCATGAACGCCTGGGCCAGCGCCAGCATCTGTTGCTCGCCGCCGGAGAGGTTGCCGGCCATCTCGCCCCGCCGCTCGGCCAGGATCGGGAACAGGTCGAGTACGCGCTCGCGCGCCGCCGCTAGCTCGTCCGGCTGCTTGCGCAACAACCAACCGGCGAGGCGCAGGTTCTCCTCCACCGACAAAGTCGGGAACACGCCTTTGCCGCCGGGCATGAGCGAGATGCCGGAGCGGGTGACGACGTCGGCCGCGTGGCCGGCGATGTGGTAGCCGTTGAACTCGATCGTGCCCTTGCTCGGCTTCACGAGGCCGTTGACGGCTTTGAGCAGGGTCGACTTGCCGGCGCCGTTGGTGCCGAGCAGGGCAACGATCTCGCCCTCGGCGATCTCCATGTCGACGCCGAACAGCACCTGGACGGGCCCGTACGACACGTCGATGCCCGAGACGCGCAGCAGGGGTTCGGTCATACCGAGACCTTCTCCGGGGACGCCGAGGGTTCGTCCTCCAGCGCGGCGGCAATGAGGTCGACCTCGTCCTCGGCGTGGTCCTCCTCCTCGGGCACCCGCTTGTCGGCGAGGAGGCTGGGTACGACGATGCCGCGCCGTTTGGCGACCCACCGCAGCCACACGTTGCGCATGCGCATCAACGCCTCGGCGATGCCGCCCCGCAGGAACAGCAGGATCACGAGCAAGCCTGCGCCCGTGATGACGAGCCGCACGGCGCCGCTCACCACCTGCTCCAGCAGGCGAATGGAGAACACGCCCAGCAGCGCGCCGCCGATCGAGCCGAGGCCGCCGATGACGGCCATGGCGAACACGTCGAGGCTCTGGCTGGGCTGGTACGTCCCCGCCCCGGCGTGGTGGAGGATCAGCACGTGTAGGCCACCGGCGATGCCGGCCATCACGCCCGCCAGGATGAAGCCGCTCAGCTTGGCGGCCGTGGTGGGCACGGCGGCGGCGCCGGCTGCACGGTCGTTCTCGCGCGTGGCGATCAGCACCCGGCCGGCGCGCGACTTGCGGATGCCCTGGGCCACCACGATCGTCAGGGCGAGGATGGCCAGGCACAGGTAGAACGTCGCCCGCTCACTCTCCAGCGGGAAGCGCTGGAACAGCACCGGCCGGTCGCCGATGTCGGGGATGAGCTTGGGGAACACGCTCGGGT
Organism: Actinomycetota bacterium; assembly: GCA_019243975.1. GTDB lineage: Bacteria > Actinomycetota > Acidimicrobiia > Acidimicrobiales > JAFATL01 > JAFATL01. Next base: position 1,549 of record JAFATL010000675.1, read on the forward strand.
TGAGGATGTGACTGTCCAACGCGACGGCGAACGCCAGCGTCGTGACCGCGAGGAACGGTCCTCGAATGCGCAGGGCGGGTAGGCCCAACAGCAACGCGACCATGCCGCCCACCGCGCCGGCGGCGGCCAGCGTCACGAAGAAGTCGGTGTTGGTGTGCTGCTGCAACAGGCCGGACGTGACGGCACCCGTCCCGACGATGGCGAACTGGCCCAGGCTGATGTGGCCGCCCCATCCGGTGAGCACCACCAGCGACACGGCGACGATGCCCCACACCAGCGCGATCGACATCAGGTTGAGGTCGCTGGGCCGGTTGGTCATGAACAGCGGGAGGATGACGACGAACGCGCCGACGAGGACGCCGAGGGCGATGCGCACGCCCCGCACCTCGGGCAGCTTGCGCAGCTCGCGCGGGATCGCTCGCACCATGCCTGCGTCCGACCAGCTCGACGCGCCGATGTCCAGCGCACGCGTCAGCCGGTCACGGCGCAGCAGCAGGGCCAGCAGGATCACCAGCAGGTAGGCGACGTCGACCGCCGACGGCGGGTAGTTCCACAGCACGACCTGCTCGAGGATGCCGAGGCCGACGCCGGCGCCAAACGCGACCGGCAGCGACTCCATGCGCGCTACCACCGCAGTGGCCAGGGCGGGCAGCAACAACGACGGCCCCGTCAGCGCGCCGGACGCGGTGCCGGCGAACGGCGCCTTGAGGATGAACGTCAGCGTGGCCAGACCGCCCGCGACCATCCACACGATGGTGGACAGGCGACGGATGGGGATGCCGAGCAGCAGGGCGCGTTCGGAGTTCTCGGCGGCGGCCCGCACGGCCACCCCCGCGTCGGTGCGCAGCAGGAACCACGCCAGGCCCGCGATCACCACGGGCACCGACGCCACGATCAGCAGGTGGCTGCCCTTGAAGATGATCGGGTCGATGGTGAGGTTCACCTTGAGGGGCGTCGGGAACGAGCCGAAGAACGGCGGCGATCCCATCCACTTGGGGATGAGCAACTCGAATCCGCCCAGCACCTGGGCCAACCCGATGGTGGCGACGGTCAGCACCAGCCGCGACGAGTTGGCGAAGCGCCGGATGATCAAGAATTCGATGAGCCCGCCCGCCACCACGCCGATGATCAGGCTGAGGATCGACGCCACGTAGTAGTTGACGTGGTGGGTGATGAACATGTCGACGGAGATGACGCCGGCGGCGCCGCCCATCGAGCCGTAGGCGAAGTTGATGATCCGGTTGGTGCGGTAGATCAGGATCAGGCCCATCGCCAGCAAGGCGGTGACGGTGCCCAGCACTGCGCCCACCAGCACGACGCCGACCGGTGCGCCGCGGGGCAGGAAGGCGGCGATGATCGGCCACAGCACGACGCCGCCGACGATCCACAACGCGGCGCGCGGCGCGCGCCCCAATCCCGATACGCGGTCGCGTACGGCTTGCATCAGCCGGTGAACGCCACGGGATCGCCCGGCGGCAGCTGGCCTTGCTTGGTGCGCACGCCCGGATGCGGCTCGACGTACGCGCCCTGCTTGTTGTTCTGCTGCGACGTCTTGGTCGGATCCCAGTAGATCTCTCTGAAGTCCTGCGTCGGTGTGTAGTGGCCGGGCCCGAAGCCCCACGTGCCGGCCGGCCCTTGCCCGCTCACCGGGTAGTTGAACATCCCCTGCTGGAACGACTGCGGGGTGAGGTTGGGTCCCGCCATCTGCAGGCCGATCGCCAGCATGTAGAGCTGGTAGTAGATGATGTCGACGATGAACGCGGGCTCGTCGCTGCGCACC
>JAFATL010000047.1 GCA_019243975.1 Actinomycetota bacterium
GGGCCCGCGCCGAGGGCCGCGTGATCGTCTCCCGTACCGACGTACCAGCCGAGGGGTACTTCGCGGGCCCGACGATCGTGGCCGAAGTGGCCTCGGACTCACCCTTGGCCCGCGACGAGATCTTCGGGCCGGTTCTCACCGTGTTCCGCGCCCGCGACTTCGCCCACGCCATCGCCATCGCCGACGACACCGACTACGCGCTGACGGCCGGTGTGTTCTCCCGGTCGCCGGCCCACATCCGGCAGGCGTCGGCCGAGTTGCGCGCCGGCAACGTCTACGTCAATCGCAACATCACCGGCGCGGTGGTGGGCCGCCAGCCCTTCGGCGGGTACGGCATGTCGGGCGTCGGCTCCAAGGCGGGCGGGCCCGACTACCTGCACCAGTTCGTCGACCCGCGCGTCGTGACCGAGAACACGCTGCGCCAGGGGTTCGCGCCGACCGATGAGGCTGATCAGTAGGTGCACGCCCCCCGCCTGCCCGAGGCTCTCCAGCCCTGTGAGCACGCGGTCCTCGACGACGAGGAGGTATGGGAGGGGCTGCTCGTCACGGGCCCGGTCGACGTTCCGCGGCCGAACCCGGAGCACGTCGAGCTGTCCGGCTGCCACCTCCGGGGCGCCCAGTTGACCGGGTGTGAGCTCGACCGTGTGTCGATGGTCGACGTGGTGTTCGACGATTGCGAACTTTCGGGGGTGGTGTGGCAGGAGGCGCGGCTGTCGCGCGTGCAGTTCAACCGGTGCCGGATGTCGGGGTTCGTCGCCACCCAGGGCACGGCCGAGCACGTGGCCTTCACCGACTGCAAGCTCGACGGCGCCAACTTCCGCATGTCGTCGTGGCGCACGGTCGATTGGGTGCGATGCGAACTGCCGGGCGCCGATTTCGCCAGTGCCGCGCTGAAGGACGTGCGGATCCTCGCGTCCAACCTGCAAGGCGCCGTCGTGTCGAAAGTGAAGCTCGACGGCCTCAAGCTGCACGGCTCGGACCTCGCCGACATCCGGGGCGCCGACGCGCTGCGCGGCGCGATCATCGGCAGCGATCAGATCATCAGCCTCGCCGGCAGTCTCTTCGCAGCGATGGGGGTCAGCGTCGACGACGAGGACGACGCCGACGAAGCGACCTAGCCGGCGCGGGCGGCCTCTTCGTCCATCCAGCCCCGCAGCCGGTCGAGGCTCTGGGCCAGCAGCCGGCACACGTGCATCTGGCTGATGCCGAGTTGGGCGCCGATCTGCGACTGCGTGAGCTCGTCGACGAAACGCATCTCGATGATGCGCCGCTCCCGCCACGGCAGGCGGGCGACGAGGGGCCCGAGGCGGGCCTGCTCCTCGACCTCCTCGAACCCTGCTTCGTCGGCCCCGAGCCGGCGCGTCGGGTCGTCGCCGCCCGGCCCGTCGAGCGACACCGGCAGGTAGGCGCCGCTCACCTCGAGGGCGCCGAGCACGTCCTCCTCCGTGGCGCCCGCCCGTTCGGCGATCTCGGCGATGGTGGGGGAGCGGCCCAGCTGCATCGTGAGCTCGTCGGTGGCGGTGGTGACTTCGAGGAACTGCTCCTGCAGGCTGCGCGGCACGCGCACGCCCCACGAGTGGTCGCGGTAGTGCCGCTTGAGTTCGCCGGTGATGGTGGCGAACGCGAACGTCGTGAACTCGACACCGCGATCGGGGTCGTACCGGTCGATGGCGTGGAGCAGGCCGACGAGGGCGGCCTGGATCAGGTCGTCCTGCGGTTCGCGGTGGTTGCCGAACTTGCGCGCCAGCGAGATGGCGAAGCCGGTGTACTCCTTGACCAGCTCCTCGCGCAGGCGCGCGTCACCGGGGCGGCGTCGTAGCGAGGCGTGTTTGGCGACCAGTTGCGCTCGTGCGGCGGACACGTCCTGCTCCCTTGGGCCGACAAGAATCGCCCGGCCCCCCAGGCGGTCGATGGTAACGCCCGCGATCCGGACACAGGTGGCTCGTCACGCGACCGTCACACAGTTTTCGCCTGCCGGCCACCTTGGATTGTCACGCTGCGTGTCAGGAAGTGTGTTCCAGTCGCTGGCGCGCCTCGTTGACCAGGCGTTCCGCGTCAGAGGCGTCCACCCAACCCTCGACGTCGGTCTGTTTCCGGGGCTCCAACGCCTTGTAGATCTCGAAGAAATGGCCGATCTCGTCGAGGAGCGACGGCCGCACGTCGGCCAGCCCTCGCACGTCGTCCCACCGGTTGTCGGATGCGGGTACGCATAACACCTTGGCGTCGCGGCCGGCCTCGTCCTGCATGAGGAACGCGGCGACCGGGCGGGCGTTGATGTGGCAGCCGGGAAATGTCGCTTCGTCGACGAGCACGAGAGCGTCGAGGGGGTCGCCGTCCTCCCCGAGGGTGTCGGCGACGAACCCGTAGTCGGCCGGGTACTGCGTCGCCGTGAACAGCATGCGGTCGAGCCAGATGGCGCCGGACTCGTGGTCCATCTCGTACTTGTTGCGCGACCCGCGAGGGATCTCGACGACCACTTCGACTTCCACTGAAGCGGACGCTACCCGCGCCGCCTCGCGCTGCGTCAGGCGGGCAGCAAACCGTGGCGGCGCATCGAGCGCACGAACCACACCGTGCAAGCGGCCACCGTGCCGAGGCTGAGGGCCCACGACACGAGGGTCTTGGCCATCAGGTACACGCTCACCGGCTGACTCATGAGCAGCCACACCGTGATGGTGGCGTTGACGACTTGCACGAAGGCCCAGAGCAAGGTGATGCGCGTGAAGAACGTCTGCACGCGCGGATGGTTGGCGAGCGCCTCGGGCATCGGGCAGAAGTCAGCGACCAGCTTCTGCGCCAGCGGCTTGCCGGCGGGCACCGAGATGAGGAAAGCGGCACCTACAACGAGGGTGCTGAGCGTCGGCTGCAGGAAGTACACGAACACGCTGCCACTGGCGATGGCGATGGCGGTGCGGACGGTCGTGGCCGCCGCGCCCATCACCAGCACGCCGGGAACCGGCTTGTGCCGGACGAGGCGACGGGCGATGGCGCTGTAGGACCAGAGGAGGCTGGCACCGAGGGCGCCCCACAGGCCGAGCATCCACATGGCGGCGTAGAACAGCGCCAGCGGGATCAGCGTGGCTTCGAGCAGCCGTGGCCAGGCGTGCCGGGCCACGTGGCGGAGGCGGGGGAGCTCGAACGTGGCGGGCATCCACACATGTCGGCGCCTGGCCCGCCCAGGTTGAGTGCCGGCTTGGTCAGGCGACCCGGCGGTGCTCCTCGTCCGTCTCGCCGGCCGAGGCGGCGACGGTGGGCGCGGTGCGGCGGGTGGCGAGCATGCCGACGCCGGAGGCCATGCCCACGGCGATGGCGAACACGCCCCAGCCGCCGCCCCAGAGGTGCCAGCTGCTGGCCGAGCGCTGGATGGCGCGGTCGATCGAGTAGCCCCCAGGGCCGGTCAGGCCGATGGCAGCGGCGATGACGGCGGTGACGAGTGGGTACTCGAAACCACCGTCGGTCACCCACAAACCGTTCTTCCAGTGGGCGCTGCCGATGGCGTTGACCATCACGCCGATGAGGCCGGCGACCGCGAACGGGGTCAAAAGGCCGAGGGCGAACAGGAGACCGGCGCCCGCCTCGGTCAACCCGGCCAGCACGGCGTGGTGCTTCCCCGGGTGGTAGCCGAGCGAGGCCAGGAAGCCGCCCGTCCCCTCAGGACCGTGGCCGCCGAACCAGCCGAAGAGCTTCTGGGTGCCATGGCCCACAAAGAGGAGGCCGATAACCACGCGGAGCAGGAGCAGTGCAGTTGAGGTGGCAACATCCATGCCTTTGT
>JAFATL010000097.1 GCA_019243975.1 Actinomycetota bacterium
CGGCATCGCCGAGTTCGCGGCCGACTTCGGCGAGCGCATCCGGTTCCACCAGTGGGTGCAATGGCTGCTCGACCAGCAACTGGGCGAGGCCAGCTCGGTGGTCCCCCTCATGAACGACCTCGCCATCGGCGTGGACCCGGCCGGCGCTGACGCGTGGATGTGGCAGGACGTCTTCTCGCTCGGGATGCGCGTGGGCGCGCCGCCCGACGAGTTCAACACCGACGGGCAGGACTGGGGGCTGCCGCCGTTCGACCCGTGGCGGTTGCGCATGGCGTGCTTCGACCCCTTCGTCCAGACGGTGCGGTCCGGCCTGCGCGGTGGCGGTGGCCTGCGGGTCGACCACGTCATGGGACTCTTCCGTCTGTTTTGGATCCCACCCGGCCGCGGTCCTGACGAGGGCGTGTACGTGCGCTACCCGTGGCAGGAGTTGCTCGACATCCTCGCCCTCGAGAGCGTGCGGGCCGGCGCCTTCGCGGTGGGGGAGGACCTGGGCACGGTCGAGCCGGAGATGCGCGAGGAACTGGCTCGGCGCAACGTGCTGTCGACGCGGGTGTTGTGGTTCGAAGAGGACCCACCGCCCACGTGGCCGCGCCAGTCGTTGGCGGCGGTGACGACGCACGACCTGCCGACGGTCGCGGGCGTGTGGACCGGCATCGACTCGCCCGACCCGATGCGCGCCCGCCTGGTGGCGCGCACGGGCCTCGACGTGGACGCGCCGGTGTCGGCGGCGGTGGCCGCCGCCTACGAGGCCGTGGCCCGGGCGCCGTCGATGTTGGTGGCCGCATCGCTCGACGACGTGCTCGAGGTGCGGGAACGCCCCAACCACCCTGGCGACGACGACCGGCCCAACTGGTCGCTGGCCCTACCGATGCCGTTGGAGGCGGTCGTGTCCGACGCCCGCGTCGAGCGAGTGGCGCAGGAGCTAGGCGACCGGTGAGCCGCATCATCGACATCACGCGGCCGTTGCGGGGTGACATGGAGGTGTACCCGGGCGACCCGCCCGTCTCGATCACGTCGATGGTGCTGGGCGGGGCGCGCGTGTCCGCGCTCGAGTTCGGCTCGCACACCGGTACACACGTCGACGCGCCGTTGCATTTCGTCGACGGTGGCTACGGCGTCGACGAGCTGCCGCTCGACGCGCTGGTGGGACCCGCGGTCGTGTCGCGTGAAGTGGTGCCCGCCGAACGGCTGCTGCTCTTCGGCGGCAACCTGTCCGTCAATGACGCGCAGATGCTCGTCGACCACGGGGTGCGTCTCGTCGGCACCGACCGCATGACAATCGAGGAGGAAGGCGGCGACCACCCCGTCCACAAGCTGCTGCTCGGCGCCGGCGTGGTGATCCTCGAGACCCTCGACCTGTCCGCCGTCGAGCCCGGGAGCTACGAGCTGATCTGCTTGCCCCTCAAGATCGAAGGCTGCGACGGCGCCCCCGCCCGGGCGATCCTCCTGGCCGACGGAGCGTCCAAGTAGCGATTGAGTGCCGGTTTTCGGCACTCAATCGCTACTTGGACACCTATCGGGCGCCGAAGACGATGCTGAGCTCGGCGGGGGCGGCGGTGTCGAGCTGGGCGTAGGTGCAGGACTCGGGGGTGCGGTCGGTGCGCCAGCGGCGGAAGGTGGTGGCGTGGCGGAAGCGGTCGCCTTGGAGGTGGTCGTAGGCGACCTCGCAGACCAGCTCGGGGCGGAGGGCGTTCCAGCGCATGTCCTTGCCCGCGTTCCAGCGGTTGCCGCCGCCGGGAGCGCGCCCGGACGTGGCGCTGTTCTCGGCGTCCCATTCGGCCCAGTCCTTCCACGGGTGGTGGTCGAGGGCGTTCTCTCGATAGGGCGCCAACTCGTCGACCAGCTCCTTGCGCCGAGCCATCGTGAACGACGCCGTCACGCCGACGTGGCGCAGGTTGCCGGCGTCGTCGAACAGGCCGAGCAGCAGCGAGCCGACGATGCCGCCGCTCTTGTGCCAGCGGAACCCGGCGACCACGCAGTCGGCCGTGCGCTCGTGCTTGACCTTGATGTTGCCCCGCTGGTCTTCCATGTAGGGCAGGTCGAGCGGCTTCACGATGATGCCGTCGAGGCCGGCCCCTTCGAACTGGTCGAACCACTGCACGCCGAGGTCGCGGTCGGCCGTGGCGGGCGTGATGTAGATGGGCGGCTTGGATGCCGCCAGCGCGTCGACCAGCGCGGCGCGCCGGTCGGCGAACGGCTCCTGCCGGAGGTCGCGGTCGTCGAGCGCCAACAGGTCGAACGCCACGAACGACGCCGGATATTCGACCGCCAGCTTCTTGATGCGCGACTCGGCCGGGTGGATTCGCAGCTGCAGGCTGTCGAACTCGAGATGGCCGTCGGCGCCGGCGACGATGATCTCGCCGTCGACCACGCACCGGTCCGGGAGCTCCCGCTTCACCGCCTCGACGACCTCGGGGAAGTAGCGCGTAAGCGGCTTCTCGTTGCGGCTGCCCAACTCCACCTCGTCGCCGTCGCGGAACACGATGCAGCGGAAGCCGTCCCACTTGGGCTCGTACATCACGCCGTCGCGTGTCGGCATCTCGCGCGACAGCTTCGCCAGCATGGGCTGGACGGGCGGGTTGACCGGGAGCTTCACGACGCGGGCTGGGGGACCGGCGCGGGGAACTTGGTGTACGTGTCGATGAGGAGCTTGCCGAACTCGGGCGGCGACGGGCGCTCGCCGGTGAGGGCGCCGCGCTCGCGCAGGTCGGCCTCCAGCGTGTCGAGGACGGTGTCGAGCGAGAGGTCGTCGGTGTTTTGGCGCCACGCGTCGCGCTCCGCCTCGTCGGCGAAGCAGTAGCCCTTCCAGCTGATCGACAGGCGCACCGCGTCCTCGTCGTAGGTGCTGACCTCGGTGTCGCCGTCGCGCACCGACCACCGGCCATCGCCGTCGTAGTGCAGGCGCATGCCCGGGCGCACGAGCGCCAGGTTGGCCTCGTCGCCCAGCACTCGGTCGACGCCGTGGAACACGTCGTCGGTGTCGAGCAGGGCGGCGGTGTTGTGCTTGGGCGAGTAGGTGGCGGGGTCACCGGATGCGCCGTCGGGGTAGTAGGCCAGCTCGCCGCCCTTGCCGCCGCCGAAGTACGCAATGCCGGTGGCGATCGGCATGCGCCAGCGGTCGAACAGGCCGGAATGGTGCATGACCACGATGAGCCACTGGGGCATGACCTTGCGATTGGCGCCCCGGAACTCGCCCACGTCGGTATGCGTCGCCAGCTCCTGACCGGGCAGCAGCACGTTGGCGTAAAGGATCGCCGGCTCGATCACTTCGCGGCCGTGCAGCTTCTGCGCCGCCTCGACCAGCCGGTCGTTGCGGAAGAGCAGCTCGGCCATGCGCGGGCTCACGATGTCGTCGCCGTACGCATAGGTCTCGCGGAAGTAGTTGGTGCGGGCCGCCTGCAGGCCGCGGTCGCTGTCCTTGCGCCCGAAGCGGCCGCCGGTGCGCACGAAGTTGACGGCCGCGTCGTAGCGCTGGGCGAGCTCGGGGGCGTACGCGTCGCGCGTGCTTTCGTTGCTGTAGAGGCCGTAGCTGGGGAACGCCCGCCACTCGTCGAGGATGGCGTCGGCCTCGTCCTCCGACAGCAGCGGGTCGATGATCTGGACGGCAGCGGTCATGGCTGAAAGTTAGTGGCGGGAGGCGGCGATGACGTCCTCGCCATAGCGGGCGATGGCGTCGAGCTTGGCCTGCAAGGGCTCGGTGTCGGGCCCAACCGTGTAGGGCCACCGGAAGCCCACGATGGCGTCGGTGACGCCTTGCTCCTCCAGCTTCTGCACGCCGTCGACGGTGTAGGCCTCCATCGAGATGGCGTGCACCTCGAAGGGTTGGTGGGCGCGGCCGAACTCCTCACGCAGCTCGCCGATGCGGGCCAGCAGGGTGGGCAGGTCGCCCTCGGGCCCGCCGCCTCCGTGCATCCAACCGTCGCCGATGCGGGCGGCCCGCTTGAGGGCGGCCTCGCCGTGCCCGCCGATGAGGATGGGGACGGGCTTCGTCGGCGCCGGCGTCATCTTCACGGACTGCAGGTCGAACACCTTGCCGTGGTACTCGAAGAACTCGCCGGTGAGCAGGCCCTTGATGATGTCGAGCATCTCGTCCATGCGCCGGCCCCGGCCCGCCCACGCCACGTCGGTCACGTCGTAGTCCTCGGGCCACGGGCTGGTGCCGACGCCGAGCCACAGCCGGTTGTTGGTCATGGCCGCCACCGACCCCACCTGCTTGGCCACGAGGACGGGGTGGCGGATCGGCAGTTTCACCACGAACGTGGGGAATCGCAGCGTCGTCGTCACCGCGCCGAGGGCGGTGATGAGGATGAACGGGTCGATGAACGGCTTGTCCTCGAGGAACTCGCGGCTGCCGTCAGGCGTGTACGGGTAGGTCGAGTCCGACACCTCGGGGTAGCAGATGCTGTCGGGGATCACCATCGAGTCGAACCCGGCCGCCTCGGCGGCTTGGGCCAGCGGCACGTAGTACGAGGGATCGGTGAGCGACTCGGCGTAAGAGAAACGCATGGCCTGATTCAAGCGCGGATCAGCCCTTGTTGTTCGCGTGCAAGGCTCCATGCATGGAGTTGACGCCGGTGCAGCAGCGGGTCGTGGGCGCCCTGGCCGAGAAGGAGCTGACCACCCCCGACAACTACCCGCTGTCGATGAACGCCTTGCTGGCTGCGTGCAACCAGTCGACCAACCGAGACCCGGTGATGCAGCTGGACGAGCGAGTGGTATCGAACACGCTCGAGAACCTCAAGTCGGCCGGCGTGGTGCGCGTCGTCTACAGCAAGGGCATGCGTGTGGACAAGTACCGCCACGTGCTGCCCGAGGCCATCGGCATCGACACACCGGAGCTGGCGTTGCTCACCGTTCTCATGCTGCGGGGCCCGCAAACGGGCGCGGAGTTGCGGACGCGCACCGAGCGCATGCACGACTTCGGTGGACAGTCGGCGGTCGAAGCCGCCCTCGACGCCATGAGCCGCCGCGACCCTCCGCTCGTCGCCCTGCAACCGCGCCAGCCCGGCCAGAAGGAACCGCGCTGGATCCACCTCCTGGGCCCGGCGCCAACAACGACCGATGACAGCGTGCCGGAGGGTGCCGGCCGGTGGGGTCCCTCAGGGGTGCCGGCCGGAGTGAGCGAAGGGCGAAGCCCGGAGCGAACCAATGTGATCGATCCAGATCGGCTAGCCGCTCTGGAAGAGCGGGTGGCCAATCTGGAGTCTCGGCTGGACGCGCTGGACCTCGATTAGTCGCGGCGCAGGTCACACACCGCGCCGGCCGTGGCCTTGACCAACGCATCCGGTGCGATGGCGAAGTTGACGTGGGGCGTTCCCGCCGCCGCCCACACCACGTCGTACTGGAGCAGGTCGCGGTCGACGTAGACAGGCAGCGGCGTCGAATGGCCGAACGGCGGCACGCCGCCGATGGGGAAGCCGGTGGCGTCCCGCACCGCCTGCGCGTCCGGCCGCGTCGACGAGTTGCCTCCGGCGGCAGCGGCCAGCCGCTTCTCGTCCAGCATGTTGTCGCCTGCCACCAGCGCCGCCACCGCCTGCCCGTCGACGAGGAAGACCAGCGTCTTGACGATTTGTCCGAGCTCGACGCCGATCGCGTCGGCCGCGTCCTGGGCCGTGCGGGTGCCGTCGGGGAACTCGCGTGGCTCGATGTCGACCCCGAGGGCGCGAGC
>JAFATL010000161.1 GCA_019243975.1 Actinomycetota bacterium
TTCGACCGGAGGTGGTCGAAGTACGGGTACGGGTCGGGCACGACCGACTGGTCGCGGAAGAAGTCGATGGCGTCGAAGTCCGTCACTGCTTCTCCTTCTGATCCTTCTGTTTCGAGAGGAACCGGTCGAGGTTGGCCCGCAACTCGGGCGACACGAACGACCGGTCCTCGGCCGTCAGGGCGTAGTCGAGCGTCGCCAGCACCGCCCGCTCGAGGTGCAGGTTCATGATGCGCTTGGTGTCCTCGGTCGCCTGCTGAGGTAGGGCGGCGATGCGCTTGGCGCAGGCCATGGCGGCGTCGAACACCTCGGCGTCGGGACATACGTGGTTGACCAAGCCGATCTGGGCCGCCCGCTCGGCGGGGATGCGGTCGCCGGTGAGGGCGTACTCCTTGGCCAGCTGCAGGCTGGTGAGCAGCGGCCACGTGATGGGGCCGCCGTCGGCGGCGACCAGGCCCAGGGCAACGTGGGGGTCGGCCAGGTGCGCGCTCTCGGCCATGAACACGATGTCGGACAGCGCCACCAGGCTGCAGCCCAGGCCCACAGCCGGCCCGTTCACGGCGGCCACGATCGGCACGCGGCAGCGCGCCATGCCGACGACGATCTGCTTGCCGTGGTCGAGCGTCTCCCGGCGCAGGTCGGTGTCGCGCGCCAGCGCGTCGAGGTAGCCGAAGTCGCCGCCCGCCGAGAACGCACGGCCGTTGCCGGTGAGGACGACGGCCCGCGCGTCGCGGTCGGCGTCGAGCTGCGGGAACAGCTCGGCCAGGCCCTTGTGCAGCTCGTGGTTGGTGGCGTTGAGGGCGTCGGGCCGGTTGAGACGCACGACGCGGATCGGCCCGTCGGCTTCGACGACGATCTCGGGCGGGACGGCGTAGGCGGTCATGCGGGCAACCCCAGGATGCGTTGGGCGACGAGGTTGCGCTGGATCTGTGACGTGCCGCCCATCACGCTTTGCGCCCTGCTGTACAGGTACACGGGCAACCCCACTTCGTCATCGATGCCGAGGGCGGCGTGGCCGACGGCCTGCTCGACCTGCGTCATCAGCAGCTTGTCCACGGACCCCTCGGGGCCGTGCTTGATTCCGTCCAGCCGATCGGACAGGCGGCGGCACACGTGCAGCCGCAGCATCTCGGCCTCGACGATCGCCCAGGCGAGATCGCGCCGCTGCTCGTTGTCGAACGCCGCCGGCTCCGCGGCGACCCGCGCCGTCAGTTCCTTCACGATCTTGCGGTAGCGGGCGACGTAGCCGAGCTCGCCCGGTTCGCGTTCGTGGCTCACCACGGTCATGGCCAGGCGCCAGCCCTCGCCCGGCGCACCGATCATGTTGGACGCCGGCACCCGCGCCCCGTCGAACAACACCTCGCCGAACTCCTTGGTGATGCCGTTGATCATGCGCAGCGGCTTCTGCTGGATGCCTGGCTGGCGCATGGGCACCGCGAAGGCGGACAGGCCCTTGTGCTTGGGGACCTCGGTGTCGGTGCGGGCCAGCAGCAGGCACCACTCGGCGTCGTCGGAGTAGCTCGTCCACACCTTGTGGCCGTGGATGACGAAGTCGTCGCCGTCACGCTCGGCCCGCGTGCGCAGCGACGCCAGGTCGGACCCGGCGCCGGGCTCGCTAAACCCCTGGCACCAGCGGTCGCGGCCGCTGACGATTCCGGGCAGGAACCGCTGGTAGATCTCGGGGCTGCCGTGCTCGAGGATGCCCTGCACGAGATAGCCCAGGCTGGGCCGGGGCGGCGCGCCGGCGGCGGCCAACTCGTCGTCGACGATGGCGTCGTACACGCTCGGCATGGCGTGGCCCCCGATCTCCTTCGGCCACGACAACCCGAAGAAGCCCGCGTCGTAGAGCGTGTGGTGCCACGCCGCCTGGCCTCTCCAGTACTCGTCCGACGTCGACGACGCGGGCAGGCCCGGGTTGTTGTCGCGCAGCCACTCCCGCAACCGCAGACGGAAGGCGGCCTCGTTGGGCGAATCACCGAAGTCCACGATCACCCCCGATGCCGTGGTGCGCCATGACGCGGTCGAGGCTGGCGCCGACGCCGCCGAACATGTCGATCGAATGCAGCGCCCGGCGCAGGTAGAAGTGGGCCAGGCAGTCCCACGTGTTGCCGATGCCGCCGTGCACCTGGATGCCGGTCTCACACACGGTGCGAGCCGCGCGCGAGCAGTAGGCCTTGGCGAGCGACGCCGCCGTAAGGGCCTCGTCGGGCGGCAGCGCGTCGACGGCCCAGGCGGCGTGGAGGGCGACGCTGCGCGATCCCTCCATGGCCACGAACGCGTCGGCCAGCAGGTGCTGCACGGCCTGGAACGACCCGACGGGCACGCCGAACTGCTGGCGGGCCGACGCGTACTCGGTCGCCAGGTCGATTGCGCCCCGCATCACGCCCACCAGGTCGGCGCACGTCAGCGCCAGCCCAAGCGCCGTCAGCTGCTTCTCTGCCGAACTGTCACCAGAATCGCGACGTATAGGTCCCTTTTCTGGTGTCAGTTCGGCAGAAAAGCGGTGCGACTCGGCCGCGAGGGTGGGCTCGATGAAGGGGGTGTCGGCCAGGTGGCGGCCCAGCTCCTCGGCCACGATGGCGCACTCGACGCCCGACGCCCACGGACCGCCGTCGTCGCCGGCCGAGCGCAGCTCGCGCCAACCCGCCGCCTCCACGGCGGCGTCGAGCTTGGCGGCGCGCTCGGCGTCGTCGAGGTCGGCGACCGTCTTGGGAGCCAGCCGCGACAGCAGCTGCACGGCGGCAT
>JAFATL010000170.1 GCA_019243975.1 Actinomycetota bacterium
GTCCAAGGAGAAGCCCGACCAGGTCGTCATCGGGATCAACAAGGACAACCCCCAGCTCCACGACGCCTACGTCCTCACCCTGTCGACGGGCGACCTCGAGAAGGTCGCCGAGAACCCCGGCTTCATCCAGTGGGCCGTCGACAACCAGCTCAACGTGCGCGGCGGCGCCGTGCCCCGGGAGGACGGCGGCTTCGACTTCCACATCGACGACAAGCTGGTGCTGAGCGTCGACATGGAGGACGGCCTGTCCACTGACATCGTCGGCTTCACCAAGGACGGCACGGGCCTCTATATGCAGACGTCGGCCGGGGCCAACGCCACGCGCCTCTTCGTCCTCGACCTGGCCTCGGGCGAGCAGAAGATCATCGCCGAGGACCCCATCTACGACGTGGCCCTCACCGTGCTGCACCCGGACACGCGCGAAGTGCAGCTGGTGGCGTTCGAGGAAGACCGCCTGCGCTACCAGGTGCTCGACCCCTCGATTCAGGGCGACATCGACGCGCTCCGGAGCCTGCACCACGGCGACCTCGTCCTTCAGGGCCGCGACCACGCCGACACGACGTGGCTGGCCGCCTTCACCACCGACGACGGCCCCATCCCGTACTTCGCGTGGGACCGCGAGACGAAGGAGGCGACGTTCCTCTTCGACCACCAGCCCGAGCTCGGCAGCTACGAGCTGGCGAAGATGGAGCCGTTCGAGTTCACGGCGCGCGACGGCCTCACCGTGCACGGGTACATCTCGTTCCCGCCCGGCGAGGAGCACAGCAAACTGCCGACCGTGCTCAACGTGCACGGCGGTCCGTGGGCGCGCGACACGTGGGGCTTCCACCCCGAGGCGCAGTGGCTGGCCAACCGGGGCTACGCGTGCGTGCAGGTCAACTACCGGGGCTCGACCGGCTACGGCAAGGAGTTCGTCAACGCCGGCAACCGCGAGTGGGGCGCCAAGATGCACGACGACCTCATCGACGCGGTCGAGTACATCGTCAAGCAGGGGTGGTCCGACCGCGACCGCATCGCCATCTACGGGGGTTCGTACGGCGGCTACGCCGCTCTGGTCGGCGCCACCTTCACGCCCGACGTGTTCTGCTGCGCCGTCGACATCGTCGGCCCGTCGAACATCAAGACGCTGATCGAGAGCATTCCGCCGTACTGGGCGCCGTTGGTCGTGCAGTTCCACACGCGCGTCGGCAACCCCGAGACCGAGGAGGACTTCCTCTGGTCGCGTTCACCGCTGTCGAAGGTCGACCAGATCAAGATCCCGATGCTCATCGCCCAGGGCGCCAACGACCCGCGGGTCAAGCAGGCGGAGTCGGAGCAGATCGTGGCGGCGATGAAGGAGAAGGGCATCGACCACGACTACATGCTCTTCCCCGACGAGGGGCACGGCTTCGCCAAGCCCGCGAACCGCATGAAGTTCTACGCCGCGGCCGAGCGCTTCCTGGCCAAGTACGTGGGCGGGCGCGAAGGCCCCATCGAAACCGGCCGGGGTTAGCCCAGCCCGGTTAGCGGAGGCGCTTCTCGAGCTCGAGGAGCTCGTCGCGCAGCGCCGACGGCAGGTGGTCGCCGAGGAACGCGTAGTGCTCCTCGATCGACGGCACCTCGGCCTGCCAGTCGTCGGTGTCGACCCGCAGCAGCTCGGCCATGTCTGCGTCGGACACGTCCATGCCGTCGGTGTTGATCGCACCCTCGGCGGGCAGGCGGCCGATCGGCGTGTCAACAGCTTCGCCCTCACCGGCGCAGCGCTTGAAGACCCACTCGAGCACGCGGCTGTTGTCGCCGAAGCCGGGCCACAGCCACTTGCCCTCGGGCGACTTGCGGAACCAGTTGACGTAGAAGATCTTCGGCAGCTTGTCGGCGTCGCCGGCCTCGCCGATCTCGAGCCAGTGGCCCAGGTAGTCGGCCATGTTGTAGCCACAGAACGGCAGCATGGCGAAGGGATCGCGGCGCAGCTTGCCGACGGCGCCGGCGGCGGCGGCCGTCGTCTCGGACGCCATGATCGAGCCGAGGAACACGCCGTGCTGCCAGTTGAACGCCTCGGTCACCAGCGGCACGACCGACGAGCGGCGGCCACCGAAGAGGATCGCCGAGATCGGCACGCCGGCCGGGTCCTGCCACTCGGGGGCGATGGCGGGGTCCTGCGACGCCGGCGCGGTGAAGCGGGCGTTGGGATGGGCGGCGGGCGTCTCGACCGCGGGCGTCCACTCGTTGCCCCGCCAGTCGATGGCGTGGGCGGGCGGGTCGTCGGTCATGCCCTCCCACCACACGTCGCCCTCGTCGGTGAG
>JAFATL010000185.1 GCA_019243975.1 Actinomycetota bacterium
TCGGTCATCGACGGCTCCGACGAGGTCAAGGGCGTGCTCAAGGGCGGTCAGAAGTACGTGGCCAAGTTCCCCGCCCTCTACGCCGACGAGCTCACCGCCGAGCTGCACAAGGCCGGGATCACCTACGACGCCAAGCCCAAGAAGGACAACGTCTGGCTGAGCCTGCTGCTCAACTTCGGGCCGTTCATCGCCATCGGCCTGCTGTTCTTCTTCTTCCTCAACTCGATGCAGGGCGGCGGCAACCGCGTCATGCAGTTCGGCAAGGCCAAGGCCAAGCAGGTCAGCAAAGACCAGCCCAAGGTCACCTTCGCCGACGTGGCCGGCGCCGACGAGGCGGTGGCCGAGCTGCAGGAGATCAAGGAGTTCCTCGAGGCGCCGGCCAAGTTCCACGCCATCGGGGCCAAGATCCCGAAGGGCGTGCTGCTGTTCGGTCCGCCCGGCACCGGTAAGACCCTGCTGGCCCGCGCCGTCGCCGGTGAGGCGGGCGCCCCGTTCTTCTCGATCTCCGGTTCCGACTTCGTCGAGATGTTCGTCGGCGTCGGCGCCAGCCGCGTGCGCGACTTGTTCGAGCAGGCCAAGAACAACGCCCCGGCCATCATCTTCATGGACGAGATCGACGCCGTGGGCCGTCACCGCGGTGCCGGCCTGGGCGGCGGTCACGACGAGCGGGAGCAGACGCTCAACCAGCTGCTCGTCGAGATGGACGGCTTCGACGCCAAGACCGGCGTCATCCTCATTGCCGCCACCAACCGCCCCGACATCCTCGACCCCGCCCTGCTGCGGCCGGGCCGGTTCGACCGCCAGATCGTCGTCGACCGCCCCGACCTGGTCGGGCGCAAGGCCATCCTCACCGTCCACGCCAAGGGCAAGCCGTTGGCGCCCATCGTCGACCTCGAGGTGCTGGCCCGTCGCACCCCGGGCTTCACGGGCGCCGACCTGGCCAACCTCATGAACGAGGCCGCCCTGCTGGCGGCCCGTCACGGCAAGAAGCAGATCGGCATGCCCGAACTCGAGGAGGCGATCGACCGCGTCATCGCCGGCCCCGAGCGCAAGACGCGAGTGATGTCGGAGAAGGAGAAGCTCGTCATCGCCTACCACGAGGGCGGGCACGCGCTCGTGGGTCACGTGCTGCCGCACGCCGACCCCATCCACAAGGTGTCGATCGTCGCCCGCGGCCGCGCCCTTGGGTGGACGCTCTCGCTCCCGACCGAAGACAAGTACATCGTCACCCGCTCCGAGCTGCGCGACGAGCTGGCCGTGCTGATGGGTGGTCGCACCGCCGAAGAGCTGATCTTCGAGGAGCCGACCACCGGCGCCCAGAACGACATCGAAAAGGCCACCGAGATCGCCCGGGCCATGATCACCGAGTACGGCATGAGCGAGGTGCTCGGCCCGCAGCAGCTCGGCCAGAAGAACCACGAGGTGTTCCTCGGCCGCGAGTTCGGCCACCAGGCCAACTACTCCGAAGAGGTGGCGTCGCGCATCGACGCCGAACTGCGCGCGCTCATCGACAACGCCCACGAAGAGGCGCGCGCCATCCTCACGATCCACCGCGACACGCTCGACTCCCTCGCTGCCGCGCTGATGGAGAAGGAAACGCTCGACACGCCCGACGTCATGAAGATCCTCGGCGACCTGCCGCCGTGGCCGGGGCGCCACGCCGCCAACGGCAATGGCAACGGCGCCCGCCGGCGCACCTCGACCGGCGCGTCGGCGCGCAGCGCGGCCCGGGCCCCGAGGCCCGCGGCCGCCACTCGCCGCGCCACCGGGACGCCGCGCAAGCGGCCTTCGTGAGGTCGCTCTGATCGATCAGGCCCGCATCGAGAAGGCCGTCCGCGAGATCCTCGAGGCCATCGGCGAGGATCCCGACCGCGACGGCCTGCTGCGCACGCCCGAGCGGGTGGCGCGCATGTACGCCGAGATCTTCGGTGGTGTGGAGCAGAACCCGGCCGAAGAGCTCGAGGTCACCTTCGAGGCGGGCCACGACGAGATGGTGATGGTGCGCGACATCCCGCTGTACAGCGCGTGCGAGCACCACCTCACGCCGTTCATCGGGAAGGCACACGTCGCGTACATCCCCAACGACGACGGGCGCATCACCGGCCTGTCGAAGCTGGCCCGGGTGGTCGACGGCTTCGCCAAGCGCCCCCAGGTGCAGGAGCGGCTCACCACCCAGGTGGCCGACGCCATCGAGAGCATCCTCCAGCCGCGTGGCGTGTTGGTGGTGGTCGAGGCCGAGCACCTCTGCATGTCGATGCGCGGTGTCCGCAAGCCGGGCACGTTGACCGTGACCTCAGCCGTGCGCGGGCTGTTCCGGGACGATCCCCGCACCCGCGCCGAGGGCATGGCCTTCATCCACGGGCGATAGCCCCAAATTCCCCCGGAAATCGGCTCGATTCGGAGTCGGGGGATTGATGCGGGCCGGTATCCTCGCCTGGTGCCGTTGGTCATGGGAGTCCTGAACGTGACGCCGGACTCCTTCTCCGACGGGGGCCGGTGGGTCGACGCCGAACGGGCCGTCGCCCACGGCTTGGCGCTGGCCGCCGACGGGGCTGACGTGGTCGACGTGGGCGGGGAATCGACCCGCCCCGGCGCCGAACCGGTGAGCGAGGCGGAGGAGTTGCGCCGGGTCCTGCCCGTC
Organism: Actinomycetota bacterium; assembly: GCA_019243975.1. Lineage (GTDB taxonomy): Bacteria > Actinomycetota > Acidimicrobiia > Acidimicrobiales > JAFATL01 > JAFATL01. Next base: position 2,642 of record JAFATL010000185.1, read on the forward strand.
GTCGAGGCGCTCGCATCCAGCGTGCGGGTCTCCATCGACACGGGCAAGGCAGCGGTGGCCGAGGCGGCTATCGAAGCGGGCGCCACGCTGGTCAACGACGTGACGTCGTCGCTCTACGAGGTGGCGGCGCGAGCCGGGGTGGCGTGGGCCGCCTACCACCGGCAGGGCGACTCGCGGACCATGCAGCAGGCGCCCCACTACGACGACGTGGTCGCCGAGGTGTGCGACCACCTGGTGGCGGTCGCCGACCAGGCCGAGGCGGCGGGCGTCGACGAGATCTGGATCGACCCGGGCATCGGGTTCGGCAAGACCATCGACCACAACCTCTCCCTGCTGCGTCACCTGCGGACGCTCGTCGACACGGGGTACCCGGTGTTGGTCGGCGTCAGCCGCAAGGCGTTCCTCGGCAAGCTGACGGGCGGCGCGCCGGTCGGCGACCGGGTGGAGGCGTCGGCCGCCGTGGCGGCGTGGGCGCTGGCGCAGGGCGCCGGCATGGTTCGAGTGCACGACGTGGCCGCCACCGTCGACGCCGTGAAGCTGGCGGCAGTGGGAGTGCCGGTATGAGGGGCAAGTGGGCGGCGGGCATTCCGCCCCGCAACTTCGCGTGGGTGATCAAGGACCGGCTGGCGATCTCGGAGCGGCCCGGCGGCTACGCCCGCAACCACCGGCGGGTGCGCCGGCAGGAAGAGATCATCTGGATCCGCGAGCAGGGCTTTGCCCGCATCATCTCGTTGCTGGCGTCGACCCACAACCTGCACGCGTACGACGAGCTGGGCGTGCCGTGGGCCCACTTCCCGTTCCCGCCCCATGCCGATCCGGCCGGCGTCCTGCCCGAGCTCTACGGCCACCTGCAGCAGGGGCTGGCGGCCGGCGAGGTGTTGCTGGTGCACCAGGAGGAGCTGGGCGACCGTCTCATGGGCGTGATGGCGGGCTACCTGCTGTGGGCGGGCATGCTCGAGTCGGGCCCGCAGGCCATCACCATCCTCGAGCGCATCTGCAGCCGCCAGATGGGGCCCGCCGGTCGCGAGCTGGTGGCGCTGGCGCCCGAGCTGCAGTCGCAGTCACGCTGAGGTCCGTCGTGGGCGACCGCATCGAGCTGCGCGGGTTGCGGGCCCAGGGCGTGCACGGCGTGCTGCCCGAGGAGCAGGTGCGGGCCCAGCCGTTCGAGGTCGACCTCACGGTCGAGGCCGACCTCCGCGCTGCCGGTCGGTCCGACGACCTGGCCGACACCCTCGACTACGGCGCCATGGCCGAGTCAGCCGCCAAGGTGGTGACCGGCGAGCACTTCGCCCTGCTCGAGCGCCTGGCCGAGCGCATCGCCGAAGTCGTGCTCGACGACGGGCGGGTGACGTCGGTGACGGTGTCGGTGCGCAAACTGCGGCCGCCCGTCCCGGTCGACCTCTCCACCGCCGGCGTCACGATCACCCGGCCCTGACGCGTGGGCCGACGGGCGTTCCTCGCCTTGGGGTCCAACCTGGGCGATCGGTGGGCCCTGTTGGAGCGCGCCGTGGCGTCGCTGCCCGACGTGGTGGCGGTGTCGCCGGTGTACGAGACCGACCCCGTGGGCGGCCCCGAGCAGGGCGCGTTCCTCAACCTGGTCGTCGAGCTCGACACCGACCTGTCGCCCCACGAGCTGCTGGAGGCGGCCCAGCGGGCCGAGGCGGACGCGCAGCGGGTGCGCACGGAGCGGTGGGGGCCACGGACGCTCGACGTCGACGTGCTGCTGGTCGGTGACCTGACGGTGGACGAGCCCGACCTGGTCGTCCCCCATCCCAGGATGTGGGAGCGGGCGTTCGTGCTGGTGCCCCTCGCCGACCTCGCACCCGACCTGGTGTCCGAAATGCCCTCTGGGCAGGGGGTACGGCCGGCAGGTACGCTCTAGCCGTACGAACGGCACCCGTCAGGGGCCGGAACGTCGGAGGCTCAAGTGCCATTGGTTGGTCAGCCAACGCTGCGCGTAATTGGCCCGGGTCGGGCTGGGGGTTCGGTGGCGCTCGCGCTGTCGCGCGCCGGCTGGGACGTGGTGCCCGCCCTCGGGCGCGACGACGACGTGGAGGACGCAGCCGCCGGCGTCGACCTGCTGGTGATCGCCACCCCCGACGCGTCAGTGGCGGACGTCGCTGCTGCGGTCACGCCGTCTGCGTCGACGGTGGTCGCCCACCTGGCCGGCTCGCTCGGGCTCGACGTGCTGTCGTCGCATCCCCGCCGGGCGGCACTGCACCCGCTGGTCGCGCTGCCGTCGGCCGAGGTGGGCGCCGATCGGCTGCGGGGCGCATGGTTCGCGGTGGCCGGTGACCCGTTCGTCCGCGAGGTGGTCGACGCGCTCGGCGGGCACGCCCTCGACGTGCGCGACGAAGACCGGGCCGCGTATCACGCCGCTGCGTGCATCGCCTCCAACCACCTGGTCGCGCTGCTGGGCCAAGTCGAGCGCGTGGCCGCGTCGGCGGGCCTGCCGCTCGACGCCTACCTCGACCTCGTGCGCGGCACCGTCGACAACGTCGCCCACCTCGGCCCCGCCGCCGCCCTCACCGGCCCCGTTGCGCGCGGCGACTGGGAGACGGTGGCGCGTCACCTGGCGTCCCTCGACGCGAGCGAACGCCCCGCCTACGAGGCCATGGCCGACGCCGCCCTGCGGCTCACGTCCACTTCTCGTAGCGACGTCGAAGTTCTCGACACCATCGCCGGGTTCCGCAAGGCGCTCGATCGGGAGCGGCATGCGGGACGGACGGTCGGGTTGGTGCCGACGATGGGGTACCTGCACGACGGGCACGCGTCGCTGATCCGCCGAGCCGCCGCCGAATGTGATGTGGTGGCGGTGACGGTGTTCGTCAACCCGCTGCAGTTCGCTGCCAACGAAGACCTCAGCACCTACCCGCGAGATCTCGACGGCGACGTGCGCCTGGCGCGGGAGAGCGGCGCATCGTTCGTGTTCGCGCCGCCGCTCGAGGAGATGTACCCGGGCAAGGTGCTCACGTCGGTGCATGTGTCCGAGGTGAGCGAAGGGCTCGAAGGCGCGTCGCGCCCGACCCACTTCGACGGCGTCGCCACCGTCGTGGCCAAGCTGTTCAACGCCAGCGGCGAATGCCGTGCGTACTTCGGCGAGAAGGACTGGCAGCAGCTGCAGGTCGTGCGCGCCATGGTGCGCGACCTGTCGTTCCCGGTCGAGATCGTCGGATGCCCGATCGTGCGCGAGCCCGACGGCCTCGCCATGTCGAGCCGCAACGTCTACCTGTCGCCTGAAGAACGCGTTGCCGCCACCGTCCTGCACCGCGCGTTGCAGGCGGGGGCCGCCGACATCGCCAACGCACGTGTGGTGATGGCGGCGACCGTCGCCACCGAACCGTCCGTCGACCTCGACTACGCCGACGTGGTCGAGACCGACTCCGCATACCGCTTGCTGATCGCCGCCCGTGTCGGGCGGACCCGACTGATCGACAACCAAGGAGTAGCCAAGTAATGCGTCGTCGCATGCTCAAGTCGAAGATCCACCGGGCCACCGTCACCGACGCCAACCTGGAGTACATCGGGTCGATCACGCTCGACCGCCGTCTCATGGAGCTCTCCGACATCCGGGAGAACGAGCAGGTGGCCGTGCTCGACATAAACAACGGCAACCGTTTCGAGACCTATGCCATCGAGGGCGGGCCTGGCGAGGTGTGCCTCAACGGCGCCGCCGCCCGCCTCGTGCAGCCGGGCGACAAGGTGATCGTGATCACCTACGCCGACTACGAGGAGGCGGAGCTCGAGGGCTACGCGCCCGTCGTGGTGCACGTCGACGAGCGCAATCGGCCGACCGCTCACCTCGAACTGGCCGAGTAGAAAGTCTTCATGGGAGACGCGCCCCGAGGTCTCGACGTACTCGTCCTCGGGAGCGGCGTGGCCGGACTGTCGGCGGCGGTGCGCGCCGCCGCCGAGGCGGGCGTGCGCGTCGGGGTGCTGACGAAGGGCGAGCTGTCGCAAGCGGCGACCCGCTGGGCCCAGGGCGGGGTGGCCGCCGTGCTGGGTGGTGACGAGGACTCGACCGACCTGCACCTGGCCGACACGCTGCGAGCGGGTGCGGGCCTGTGCGACACCGACGCGGTGCGTGTGCTGGTCGACGAGGGCCCCACGCGAGTCAACGAGCTCATCGCCCTGGGCGCGGTGTTCGACCGCGACCACGCCGGCGAGCTGCAGTTGGCGCGCGAGGGGGGCCACTCGATGGCGCGAGTCGTGCACGCGGGCGGCGCGGCGACGGGCGCCGAGATCGAGCGGGCGCTGGTGGCGGCCGTGCGCGAGACAGCCGCGGCGGTGCTGGAGGGTTGGTTCGCCCTCGACCTGATCGTGCGCGACGGCCGCTGCGCCGGCGTGCGGGCGGTGACGCCCGACGGCACCGTCCACGACGTCGAGGCCCGCCAC
>JAFATL010000248.1 GCA_019243975.1 Actinomycetota bacterium
CGAAGACACCATGCAGTCGATCCTCAACTGGTACGTCGAGGAGGGCACCATCTTCAAGGGCGGCTCGGGGTCGGGCATCAACCTGTCCCGCATCCGCTCGTCGGTCGAGCTGCTCGAGGGCGGTGGCACCGCCTCCGGTCCCGTCAGCTTCATGCGGGGCGCCGACGCGTCGGCCGGCACCATCAAGTCGGGTGGCAAGACGCGCCGCGCCGCCAAGATGGTCATCCTCAACGCCGACCACCCCGACATCGAAGACTTCATCTGGTGCAAGGCCCTCGAGGAGAAGAAGGCGCGTGCCCTCGCCGACGCCGGCTTCGACATGGACCTCGACGGCAAAGACAGCCACTCGATCCAGTACCAGAACGCCAACAACTCGGTGCGCGTCACCGACGAGTTCATGAACGCGGTGCTCGACGACGCCGACTGGGACCTCAAGGCCGTCACCACCGGCGAGACGATGCGCACGCTCAAGGCGCGCGACCTGTTCCGTCAGATCGCCCAGTCGGCGTGGGAGTGCGCCGACCCCGGCATGCAGTTCGACACCACCATCAACAAGTGGCACACCGCCGCGACCACCGGCCCGATCAACGGCTCCAACCCGTGCTCGGAATACATGCACATCGACAACTCGGCGTGCAATCTCGCATCGCTCAACCTGCTCACGTTCCTCGACGCCAACGACAACTTCGACGTCGACGGGTTCAAGGCCGCCGTCGAGGTGTTCTTCACCGCCCAGGAGATCCTGGTGGGCAACGCCGACTACCCCACCAAGAAGATCGGCCAGAACTCCCGTCGCTTCCGCCAGCTGGGCCTCGGCTACGCCAACCTGGGCGCCCTGCTGATGGCGCAGGGCCTGCCCTACGACAGTGACGAGGGCCGGGCGTGGGCGAGCGCCATCACCGCGCTGATGACCGGCCACGCCTACGCCACGTCGGGCCGCACCGCGGCCCGCATGGGGCCGTTCGCCGGCTACACCGAGAACGCCGAGCACATGAACCGCGTGCTGCGCATGCACCGCGACGAGCTGCGCACCGTCGACGAGGAGCTGGTGCCGCCCGAACTGCTGTCGGCCGCCCAGGAGGCCTGGGACGACGCCGTCGAGCTGGGCGAGAAGCACGGCGTGCGCAACTCGCAGGCGAGCGTGCTTGCCCCCACCGGCACCATCGGCCTGCTGATGGACTGCGACACCACCGGCATCGAGCCCGACCTGGGTCTGGTCAAGACCAAGAAGCTGGTCGGCGGCGGCACCATGTCGATCGTCAACCAGACGATCCCCCGTGCGCTGCGCAAGCTCGGCTACACCGACGCGCAGGTCGACGACATCGTCGCCTACATCGACGAGCACAAGTCGATCATCGGGGCGCCGCACCTGTCCGACGCCCACCTGCCGGTGTTCGCCTGCTCGATGGGCGACAACACCATCCACTACCTCGGCCACGTGCGGATGATGGCGGCGGCGCAGCCGTGGATCAGCGGCGCCATCAGCAAGACCGTCAACATGCCCGAAGACGTCACGGTCGAAGACGTCGAGCAGCTGCACATCGACGCGTGGAAGCTCGGCATCAAGGCCGTCGCCATCTACCGCGACAACTGCAAGGTGGCCCAGCCGCTGTCCACCACCAAGAAGGAGGGCGCGGCGGCCGACCCGTCCACGCCCGCCGGGCACGACGCCGAGCTGGCCCGCAAGGTGGCCGAGCTGGAGAAGGCGCTCGAGATCCAGACGGTCGTCGTCAAGCAGCCGGTGCGCGAGCGCCTGCCCAAGCGCCGCCGGGGCTCCACGTTCAAGTTCCGGGTGGCCGACTGCGAGGGCTACGCAACCGTCAGCGAGTACGGCGACGGCCGCGCCGGTGAGCTGTTCCTCAAGGTGTCGAAGCAGGGCTCAACGCTGGCCGGTGTGATGGACGCGTTCTCCATCGCCATCTCCCTCGGCCTGCAGCACGGCGTGCCGCTTCGCACCTACGTCGAGAAGTACTCCAACATGCGCTTCGAGCCCGCCGGCATGACCGACGACGCCGAGCTGCGCATCGCCACGTCGATCCTCGACTACGTGTTCCGGCGCCTCGCTGTCGACTACCTGCCGCTCGAGGAGCGCCAGGAGCTCGGCATCCTCACCACCGACGAGCGCATGCAGCCCACGCTGCCGGGCGTCGAGGAAGAGGTCACCGAGAGCGTCGGCATGGTCGTGCCCGAGCAGCCGGCCGCCACCCACCCGAAGCCCGAGGTGCCGCACTCCGACGCCCCGTTCTGCATGCAGTGCGGCGTCCAGATGCAACGGGCCGGCTCCTGCCACGCCTGCCCCAGCTGCGGCAGCACCAGCGGCTGCTCATAAGCGTCACACCCCACTCGCCGTACCGATCTGGGCACGGAAGTACCGGTTCGCCGGTGGTTTCGCACCCAGATCGGTGGGGCGGGGCGGGATGCGCGCACCGGGGAGGGCGCGGTAAACTGTCGGTGTTGGCGTCCCACCTGGGGTAGGTGGTGACCCGGTCTCCCGGACCGGATCGCAGACGCCGATCGACAAGACGGGCGGTTTCGGCGCCGAGTGGGCGCCGGGCCATGGCGCAGGGAGCGCCGGCTCAGACATGGACAACGCAACCGTGGGCCTGGAGTCCGCCGCGTGGGCGGCGGCCGAGGGCGTCGCCACCAAGCAGCAGATCGCACTGCTCGAGGCCGACCCTCGGGCCTGGCGCGCCACGCTCGAACGGCTGCTGGATGAGACCGAGGACCAGCTCGACGCGGCCAAGCGGCTCGGAGGCCCCGAGCGCGACCAGGCCGTGGCCGACATCGAGAGCGAGCTCGACCGCCTGGAGTCGGCCCTCGACCTGCTGACCGGCGCGCCCGACCCCATCAAGGCGGTCGCGGGCGCCGACCCGGCCGGAGAGATTCGGCTACAGGCGTCGTGGTCGGGCGGGCAGGTCGTGGTGTGGGCGGGTGGGCCCGAGGCGCAGCCCGACGACATCGACGCGCTGGCCGACCGGCTCGAGGCCATCGGCGGCCCGCCCCTGGGCTGGAGCCAGCACCGTTCGGTGCCGCTGCCGACCGGCCATCAGGCCGCCGCGCTGTCGATCCCGGTGGCCGACGGGCTGGGCTGGCTCGTCGCCGTGGGCGGGGGACTGGGCCGCGAAGGCGTGGGCGCCAGCGTGGTGTGGCTGGGCCGGGTGGCGTTGGCCGCCGTGCGCCGGGTGGCCGAGGGCGGCGTCGTGCCGACGCTGCACGCCGGTCGGCGCTCGGACGGCCGTGCGCTCGACCTGTCCGTCCGGTGGTTGCCGGCACTGGTCGACGACGCGGTCGTGCAGCGACTGGCCACGGCCATGCCCGGGCCGATCACCGCCTTCGGCAACGCCGACCCCATCGCGGTGACGCGCGAGATCCTCGGCGCGGTCGTGCACGCCATCGCCACGCAGGCGGCCAGCCGGCTGGAGATGCCGGCACCACCTCCCACCACGCGCACCGTCG
>JAFATL010000275.1 GCA_019243975.1 Actinomycetota bacterium
CGAGCCCATCGCGGCCATCGTCAGCGAGACCCGGGCCCAGGGCATGGACGCGGCCGAGCTCGTCTTCGTCGACTACGAGCCGCTTCCGGCGGTCGTCGACATGGAGTCCGCCCTCACCAACGACGTGGTGCTGCACCCCGAGGCCGGCAGCAACCTCATCCTCGACATGCAGTTCGGGCGGTCCGACGACCTGTTCGACGGCTGCGACGTGGTGGTGCGCCAGCGCATCATCAACCAGCGGGTGGCGCCCTGCCCCATGGAGGTGCGGGCCGCCGCGGCCACATGGGAGGACGGGCGGCTGGTGCACTACGCGTGCACGCAGATGCCCCACGGCGTGAAGGAGACGCTGTGCCAGGTCTACGGCCTCGAGCCCGACCAGGTGCGCGTGGTCGCCCCCGACGTGGGCGGCGGCTTCGGCGCCAAGGGCGCCAACTACACCGACGAACTGCTGATGGGCTGGCTGTCGCGCCGCCTCGGCCGCCCGGTGCGGTGGGTGGAGACGCGCTCGGAGAGCATGGTCGGGCTGGGCCACGGCCGGGGCCAGATCCAGGACGCCGAGCTGGGCGGCACGCGCGACGGCAAGGTGCTCGCCTACCGGCTCACCGTGATCCAGGACTCCGGTGCCTACGGGTGGTTCGGCGGCGTGCTGCCGTTCATGACCCGCACGATGCTGAGCGGCGTCTACGACATCCCGAAGGCCGAGTTCAACTCGCAGTCGGTGATGACCAACACCACGCCCACCGTCGCCTACCGCGGCGCCGGCCGCCCCGAAGCCACCGCCGCCATCGAGCGGATGATGGAGCTGTTCGCCACCGAGATCGGCATGGACCCCAACGAGGTGCGAGGCAAGAACCTCGTCACCCACGAGCGCTTCCCCTACACCACGATCGTCGGCACCGAGTACGACGCCGGCAACTACGAGCGGGCCCTCGAGCTGGCGCTGGAGGCGTCCGACTACCAGGGCCTACGGGCCGAGCAGCAGCGCCGGCGGGAGGCGGGCGGGCCCAAGCAGATGGGCATCGGCACCTCTATATACGTGGAGATCACCAACTACGGCGGCAGCGGCGAGTTCGGCTCGCTCGAGGTGCTGGCCGACGGCAGCGCCGAGGTGCGCACGGGCACGTCGCCCCACGGCCAGGGTCACGAAACGGCGTGGGCGATGCTGGCCAGCGAACAGACGGGCATCCCCATCGACAAGATCAAGGTGATCCACGGCGACACCGACCTCATCCCGACCGGCGGGGGCACCGCCGGATCGCGGTCGGCCCAGGCCGGCGGGGTGGCCGTGCACCAGGCGGCCGTGCAGGTGGTCGACCAGGCCAAGCAGCTGGCCGCCGACCTGCTCGAGGCCAACCCCGACGACCTCGTGCTCGACAAGATCGACGGCCGCTTCCACGTGGCCGGCACGCCGAGTGCGGGCAAGACCTGGGCCGAGCTGGCGTCGGCCGCATCGGGTTCTGGCAACGGTGGCGACACTGGCCTCAAGGCGCTGGTCGACTTCAAGCCGCCCACCGCCACGTTCCCCTTCGGCGCCCACGTGTGCGTTGCCGAGGTCGACACCGAGACCGGCAAGGTCACGGTCGAGCGGCTGATCGCCGTCGACGACGCCGGCACGATCATCAACCCGATGCTGGCCGACGGCCAGATCCACGGCGGCCTGGCCCAGGGCGTGGCCCAGGCACTCCTGGAGGAGGTCCGCTACGACGAGGACGGCAACCCCATCACCGCCAACCTGGCGGACTACGCGTTCATCTCGGCCGCCGAGCTGCCGTCGTTCGAGACCGTGCGCATGGAGACGCCGACGCCGGTGAACGAACTCGGGGTGAAGGGCATCGGCGAGTCCGGAACGGTCGGTTCCACACCGGCCGTGCAGAACGCGGTGGTCGACGCCCTCGCCCACCTCGGTGTCCGGCACGTCGACATGCCGGCCACCCCCGAACGCGTCTGGCGCGCCATCGCCGACGCGAGCAATTGAGCAGCGCGGCATGATGACAACGACAGCGGTGGAGCTGACCGCCGGAAAGGGGTTGCGCCCGTGAAGGTCTCGATGACCGTGAACGGAACGAAGCAGGAGCACGACGTCGAGCCGCGCACCTTGCTCGTGCAGTTCATCCGCCAGGACGTGGGTCTCACCGGCACCAACATCGGCTGCGACACGTCGTCGTGCGGCGCGTGCACGTTGCTGGTCGACGGCGAGTCGGTGAAGTCGTGCACGATGCTGGCGGCCCAGGCCGACGGCGCCGACATCACCACCATCGAGGGCCTGGCCAAGGACGGCGTGCTGCACCCGATGCAGCAGGCGTTCCACGAGAACCACGGCCT
>JAFATL010000279.1 GCA_019243975.1 Actinomycetota bacterium
ATCGGTGCCATCGGGCGCTTCGTCGAGTCGCATCACCTCAAGCGGGCGATGGCGCCGGCCGCACTGGTGTTGTTCATCATCATGTTCGGCTACACGCAGGCGAGCAGCGCCAAGTGGCTCGACCTGGGCACCGAGGCGATGTATCTCGGGGCCGCCGCCATCGGCATCAACATGCTGCTCGGGTACACCGGCTTGCTGTCGCTCGGCCACGCCGGGTTCCTCATCGCCGGCGGTTACGCGGGGGCGGTGTTCACGCCGTACCTGCTCGGCGGTCACGCCATGCCGGGGTTCATCGCCCACAACGCGCCATGGTTCGGCATCGCGGTGGCGTTCGTGTTCGGTGCCTTGCTGGGCACGCTGCTGGCCCTGATGTGCTGCCACCTGCGCGGCTTCTACCTGACGGTCGTGACGTTGGGCTTCGGCGCCTTCATCCCGGCGCTGAGCCTCGTGATGAGCAAGCAGCTCGGTGGTGCCTCGGGGCGCACGCTCGACAAGTTCGTCGACACCCGCAATGCCATCCTCGCCCGTGACAACCCGCGGGCCGGGCTGTTCTACGTCGCCGCCATCTTCCTGCTGCTCACGCTGTACGCCAGCTGGAACCTGGTGCGCAGCCGGTGGGGACGGGCGTACATGGCGATCCGCGAGTCGGAGGTGGCGGCCCGGGCGAGCGGCATCTCGACGTACTGGACGAAGGTGTCGGCGTTCGCCCTGTCCGCGGGCATCGTGTCGATTGCCGGGTGGATGACGGCGCAGCGCTTCCTCACCGTGAACACGGGCGCGGCGGCCGACGTGCAGACGTCGTCGTTCCGGCTGGTCGTGATGGTCGTGCTCGGCGGCATGGGCACACTCGCGGGGCCGATCATCGGCGCCTTCGCGGTGACGTTCGCCTTCGGGTTCACGTGGGTGCAGGACACGTTCCGCAACTACCTGGGGCTGCTGTTCGGCTTGCTCGGCATCGTCGGTGTGGCGGTAGCGCCGGAAGGTGCGATGGGGAGCATTCGCAAGGCGCGCGCCGCGCTCGCCCGCCGGCGCGGTGAGCACGTGGCCGCGTCCCGCCGAGCCGAGCGGCCTCCCCACGTCACCATCGCCGAGATCAAGCCGGCCGCCCCACCTGCGAATCTGCCCGCCGAGGCGCCGTTGCTCGAGGTGTCCGGGCTCATCAAGCGGTTCGGCGGCGTGACGGCGCTGTCCGACGTCGACGTGCACGTCGAGCGGGCGACCGTGCACGCGCTCATCGGTCCCAACGGCTCGGGCAAGTCCACGTTCGTCAACGTGGTGTCGGGAGTGCAGACGCCGACGTCGGGGGCGGTGCGGTTCAACGGCGTGGATGTCACCGACCTGTCGACGCAGGCGCGCAGCCGCCTCGGCATCGCCCGCACGTTCCAGAACCTGCAGATCTGGCGGCGCATGACGGTGCTCGAGAACGTGTTGGTGGGCGCCCACGCCGCCGGGCGGGCCGGCCTCGGGCGTTCGCTGATCGGGACGCCGGGCAGTCACCACGAGGAGGAGCGCTTACGGGATCGAGCGTGGGGGATGCTCGCCTACGTCGGCCTCGAGGCGCGGGCCCACGATCTCGCTGGTGGCCTGCCCTTCCCCGACCAGCGCCGCCTCGAAGTGGCGCGTGCGCTGGTGCACGACCCTGCCTTGCTGCTGCTCGACGAGCCGGCTGCGGGCATGCAGGCCAGCGACGTCGACGCGCTCATGCACCTCATCGACGACGTGCGCGACAGCGGCGTGACGGTGCTGCTGGTGGAACATCACGTGCAGCTCGTCATGGACCTGTCCGACCGGGTGACCGTCCTCGACTACGGCGTGAAGATCGCCGAAGGTGCGCCCAAGGAAGTGCGGCGGGACCCGAGCGTGATCGCCGCCTACCTGGGAACGGAGTCGGCCGCCTGATGCCCGACACCATCCTGTCGGTACGCGATCTCGACGTCTGGTACGGCGCCGCCCGCGCCCTCTACGCCGCCTCCTTCGAGGTGCGGGAGGGGGAGGTGGTGGCGATCATCGGCAACAACGGCGCCGGCAAGTCGACGATCCTCAAGACCGTCTCCGGCGTGCAGGAGCTCGGGAAGACCGTGCACGGCGAGATCGAGTTCCTCGGCACGCGGGTGGAGCACAAGCCCGCCCACACGCTCGCCCGCATGGGCCTGGCCCACGTGCCCGAGGGGCGGCGCGTGTTCCCGCAGTCGTCGGTGGAGGAAAACCTGCTGCTGGGCGGCTACCGCCGGCGCCGCAACCGCAGCGCCCTCCAGACCGACCTGGCCGACATCTACCTGCGCTTCCCGGTGCTGGGCCGCCGCCGCAAGCAAGCCGCCGGGCTGTTGTCGGGCGGCGAGCAGCAGATGCTCGCCATCGGCCGGGCCCTCATGGCCGAGCCCACCTTCCTGCTCCTCGACGAGCCGTCCCTCGGCCTCGCCCCCCTCGTCGTGGCCGACGTCTTCACGATCATCCGCCAGCTCGCCGCCGAAGGCACCACCATCCTCCTCGTCGAGCAGCTCGCCCGCATGGCCCTCGAAGTCGCCGACCGCGCCTACGTCCTCGACACCGGCTCCATCACCACCACCGGCCCCGCCGCCATCGTCGCCGCCGACCCCCGAGTCCAAGCCGCCTACCTCGGCGCGTAACCCTCAACCTTTGGCGAACTGACAGGTGAAACGTGCGCCATAGCGCACGTTTCACCTGTCACTACGACGGTTAGACGGCTAGACGGTCTTGACTTTGCGGCGTTTGGGTTTGGGGTCGCGGCGGCGGAGGAGCCAGCCGGAGAGGACGACGCCGACGACGGAGATGACGCCGAGGGCGGCGATGTCCTTGAGCCAGATGCCCTTGCTGTGCTTCCAGTTGCCGTCGCAGCTGGGGTCGGGCGGGGTGTGGCACTCCTCGACCAGCTTGTTGGTTTTGGGGTCGAACGTCGACGACAGGAGGCCGGCGTTGACCGACGAGGACACGGCCGCGTAGCCCCAGCGCGTGGTGGTGAGGCCGCTGATCTGCTCCATGCCGGCCTTGCCCCGGATGTCGAACAGGGCGCCGCCGAGCAGCAGCTGCAGGGCGATGATGCCCGCCATCAGCGGGGTGGCCTTGTCGGACGTGGTGACGGCCGCCGAGATGAGCAGCCCCATGATCATCGCGGCGATGCCGCACACGGCCGCGTCGAACAGCAGCTCCAACATTGGTGGCGAGATCACGTTGGAGAAGTGCGGGCCGTTCTGTCTGGCGATGGCGGCCAGGCTGAGGATCGTGGTCTGGATGACGACGAACGGGATCAGCACGACGAGCTTCGACGCCAGATACGCCGACAGTGACAAGCCGATACTTCGCTCGCGGCGAACGATCGGCAACTCCTTCACGATCTCGCGGAAGGAGTCGACGGTGGCTATGAGACTGATGCAAAACATCAACCCGAACAGCACGTTGGGCGTGACGATGTTGGCGACCTGCTGACGCTTCCCCTTGATGGTGGCGAAGGCGGGCGTCAGGCCGCCGTTGCCGAGGACGAAGAACAGGGCGACGGCCATCACCGGCGCCAGGGCCACCAGGCTGATGGCGAGGGCGCGGTCGGCGGCGATGATGGCGATCTGGCGGCGCACCATCGTCGACAGCTGGCCGAACCACGACCGTTGCGGCTTGGGCGGCGGGGGCGTCTCGTTGCCGGCGTGCCGCATGCGCGCCGCGTGCTCGGCCGGGCCCCGCACGTACTTCTCGTACGGCCGGCTGGCGATGAACTTGTCCTTCCAGCGCGGCTCCGACGGCAACTCGAGCTCGCGGAAGATGTCGGCGAAGTCGCCGCCGCCGAAGTACTCGAGCGCCTCGTCGGGCGGTCCGAAGTACGCAGTCGAGCCGCCAGGAGCGAGGAAGATCACCCGGTCGCACAGGGCGAGGCTCTGCAGGCTGTGGGTGATGACGATGACGGTGCGGCCGCCGTCGGCCAGCTGGCGCATCAGCTCCATGGCCGACTTCTCGAACCCGGGGTCAAGGCCCGACGTCGGCTCGTCGAGGAACAGCAGCGACGGCTTGGTGATGATCTCGAGGGCCACGCTGACGCGCTTGCGCTGGCCACCCGACAGCTTGTGGATCGGGAGGTCGGCGCGTTGCGTCAGCCCGAGCTCGTTGAGCGCCTCGTCGACCATGCGCGACCGCTCTTCGGCCGACACGTCGGGCGGGAAGCGCAGCTCGGCCGAGAACTCGAGGGCGCGCCGCACGGTGAGCTGCGGGTGGAGGATGTCGTCCTGAGGCACGTAGCCGATGCGGGAGCGCAGCTCCTCCATCGAGGCGTAGAGGTCGCGGCCGTTGTAGAGAACGGTGCCGGTGTCGGCGGGGGAGAAGCCCGTCAGCGCCTTCATCAGCGTCGACTTGCCGGCGCCCGACGGCCCCACCACGGCGAGGAACGACTTCTCGGGCAGGGCGAAGCTGACGTCTTCGAGGATGTAGCGGTTCTCGCCGACCATCACGCTCAGGCCCGACGCTTCGAACTCGACCTTGCCGGTGTCCTCGTACTGCTCGAGCGTGCCGTTGACGACCCGGAACACGTGGCGGCCGAGGCCGATGAGGCTGTCCTTGTCGACGCGGCAGCGCTGCACCCCCTGGCCGTCGACGAACGTGCCGTTGTGCGATTGCAGGTCGACGATCTCGTACCCGCCTGGCACCGCCACCAGCTCGGCGTGGTAGCGCGACACCTGCATGTCGTCGACGACGACGTCGTTGTCGGGCGCGCGGCCGATGCGCAGACGGGCGACGTCGGCTCGGTAGGTGCCGGTGAGCTGGCCGATGCGCGACGTGCCCTGCGGCGGCGGCGCGGGCTGGTAATTCGCAGGCTGCGGCTGCGGCTGCGGCTGCGGCTGCGGCTGCGGCTGCGGTTGCGGCTGCTGCTGTGGCGGGGGCGGCGGCTGATACGAGGGCTGCTGCGGGGGCGGCGGCTGGTACGACGGCTGCTGCGGAGGCGGCGGCTGGTACGACGGTGGCGCCGGTGTGGGGTCGGGCGGAACGTACGGCGGTGCGGCGGGGGGTGCCGCCGGCGGCGCCGCCGCCGAGTAGGGGGCGACGGTCGGGTTGGGGGCCGGGGCGGACACGTGGCCGGGGAGGATCGTCTCCGCCACCGGCAGGTCGGGCATCAGCTGCAGCTCGTCGCCCTGCTCCAGGTCACCCAGGCGCACGGTGATCGTGGCCCGGTTGAGGTCCAGGCGGGACACCCGCTGGCCGTCGACATAGGTGCCGCCCCGGCTGCCGCGGTCCTCCAGCACCCACCGCGAGTCCTGGGGCACGAGCAGCAGGTGCTCCCGCGACACGACCGGGTTCGACGACAGCACGTCCGCGCCGGGGTCACGCCCGACCGTGACCGGTCGCTGCCCGTCGAACTCGAAGTCCCGCCCGTTGAGACGTACCCGGAGGCGCGCCGCCATGCCGGGACCATAGCGCCGGGTACTGTGCGGGCACCGTATGGGGCCTGACCAGCAACGAGTAGCCGCCGCGCTACCCCTCTATGACGTGCAGGGGGAGCTCGGGCGCGGGGCCTGGGGCATCGTGCTGGCCGGGCGCCACAAGTCGCTGAACCGCGACGTCGCCATCAAGCAGCTGCCGCCCGAGTTCGGGGCCGACCCCAGCGTGCGCAGCCGCTTCCGCTCCGAGGCCCGCATGCTGGCGGCGCTCGAGCACCCGCACATCGTCCCGATCTACGACTTCGTCGAGCACGAGGGCCTGTGCCTGCTGGTGATGGAGCGCCTCACCGGCGGCACCGTGTGGAACCGGGCCCGCACCGGCGGCTTCACTCTCGAGTCGAGTTGCGCCGTCATCGTCGCCGCCTGCGCGGCGCTGCACTACGCCCACGCCCACGGCGTGCTGCACCGGGACGTGAAGCCCGAGAACATGATGTTCTCGTCGAAGAACGTGCTGAAGGTCACCGACTTCGGCATCGCCAAGGTGGTCGGCGGCGCCGCCACCGTGGCCACCCGGGCGGGCGACGTCCTGGGCACGCCCGCCTACATGGCGCCCGAGCAGGCCATGGGTGCCGAGCTCACGCCCGCTACCGACGTCTACGCCGTCGGAACGGTCATGTACCAGCTGCTGTCGGGCCGGCTGCCGTTCCCGGAGGACACCAACCCGATCACCATGCTGTACCGGCACGTGCACGAGCTGCCCGAGCCGTTGAGCAAGGCCGCGCCCCACGTGCCCCGGCAGCTGGCCGACGTCACCGCCAAAGCGCTGGAGCCCGACCCGGCCAACCGCTACGGCGACGCCGAGGTGCTCGCCGTCGCGCTGGCGTCGGCATGCGCCGACATCTGGGGTCCCGAGTGGATGACCGACACCGACATGGCCATCACCGCGTCGGGGCCGGTCCTGCAGGCCGCGACCGGGCGGGCCACCCTCGGCGGTGCCATGGCGCAGGCCCAGGCCGCCGACGAGACCATCGGCCCGCTGCCGCGCGAGGTGCCCGTGCTGGGCGCCTCCACCGGTGATCTCGTGCCCGTGAGCGTGCTCGACCCGAGCCTGGCCGCGCCGTCCGCGACGGGCCCGGCGTCCGGCCCCCTCACCGCCGACGCGCCGATCACCGAACCGACGCCGTCAGGGCAGGCGGCTGCCGCAGCCGGCCCGATGACGATCGACGCGCCCTCGGTGACGCCGCCTGCAGTGACGCCGCCGCCGATGGCGACGCCCATGCCCGCGCCCGCCGGAGGCGGAGGCGCAGGTGGCGGCGGGGGACGCCGCGTGGCGCTGATCCTCGGCATCGTCCTGATCGTGGCCGCCGCCGCGGTGGCGATCGTCGTGGCCACCTCGAAGAAGTCCAGCCCACCCAAGCCGCTGGTCGCCGGGGTGACGGTGTCGGGCACCGAGCCGTTCACCGACACCGGCGTCGACCTCAAGCAGGGCGACCTGGTCACGATCACCGCCACGGGCAAGGTGCGGCCGAGCATCACCGACCCCAACGTGTTCGCCACCCCCGACGGCGTCGCCAACCGGCCCGACCTGCGTCAGTACAACGTCATCCCGAATGTGAACCACTCCGGCCTCATGGGCTGGATCGGCGACAACGGCGCGCCGTTCCAAGTCGGATCCCGCAAGGTGTTCACCGCGCCCAAGACGGGCCGCTTGTTCTTCGGCATCAACGACAAGGGCGTCGAGAACAACGACGGCCAGTTCCAAGCGACCATCACCGTCAAGACCAAGAAGTAACGCGCGTCAGCTGGCGCGGATGGCGGCGATGACGGCGTTGGCCGCCGCCTTCGTCGCCACGCCCGCGTCGCGCGCCACCCGCATCAGCATCGGCACCTTCCACGGGTGGGTGACCACGTAGCGCAGCGCTGCGCCCATGTTCGGGGACCCGTCGTCGTTGGCGAGGCCGAACAATGTCTCGTCGACCATCCCGTCCGACGGCTTGTCGCTGATGCTGCGGAACACCGACCACGGCACGCCACGGTGCTCGCACACGCGGCCGACGGCGGCCGTTTCCATGTCCACCGCGATGACCCCGTCGGCAACCAGGCCGGCGATGTGGGCGGGGTTGGAGGTGAACACGGTCGACGTGGAGATGCGGCCGTGGGCCACGTTGCGCCCGAGCGGCACGGGCCGGTACTCGCCCCCGTTGTCACGGTCGAGTACCACCTCGGGCACGAGCACCTCGCCGATCGGGGTGTCGGGTACCAGCCCGCCCGCGATGCCCATCACCACGACGTGCTCGGCCCCGGCGTCGATGAGCCGCGTGGCCGCGTCGGCCGCGCCGGCGGTGCCCATGCCGCTCAGCGTCGCCAGCACGCGCGTACCGTCGATCGTGCCTTCGCGCAGCCGGCGATCATCCGTGCGAGCGGTGAGCCCCACCGCCTTGGCAAACGGCTTCAGCTCCGACGGCATGGGCGCCACCACCCCGAACACCTTCGCCCTCCCGGCGTCGCTCATGCCGACAGCCTCCCCGAGCTAGGCGGCGTGCTCGCTGATGATCTTGGCCACCTCGTCGGGGTGCTCGAGGGGCAGCATGTGGCCGGCGTCGGGGAACGTGACGAGCTCGACATGCAGCGCGTCGGCCAGGGCCTGGCCCATGGCCAGCGGCGTCAGCCGGTCGCGCGTGCCGACGAGCACGGTGACGGGCACGTTGATGCCGGGCAGGCCCTCGCGCAGGTCCATCTCCTGCATGGCGTTGAAGAAGCCCACTCGCGTCTCGGGCGGGGTGGCGAGGAAGAGGTCGCGTGCGAGTACGAGGTGGCCCTTGCGCACGTTGCGACCCACCACGCCCCGCATGAGGGCGTGACCGCCAGGCGACCGCAGCACCCGGTCGATCTGCTTCCCACCCAGGATCGCCGGCGCCCGCTTCATGCGGGGGTCGGCCAGGCCGTGTGAGGTGGTGGACACCAGCACGACGCCCTTCACCCGCTCGGCCAGCACGTCCGGGTGGGTGGCGGCGAAGGCCTGGATCGTCATGCCGCCCATCGAGTGCCCGACCAGGATGGCGTCGCGAACGTCGGCCGCCTCCAGCACGGCCTTGAGGTCGGACCCGAGCCGGTTGATCGTGTAGCCGTCGCTGCCGACCGTCGACTCGCCGTGCCCCCGCTGGTCGTACAGCACGACCTGGCGGCCGCTCTCGATGAGCCGGTGGGCGACCGGTGACCACACCGCTCGGCCGTTGGTGTAGCCGTGGGCGAGGACCACCGTCGGTCCCTCGCCCGCGACGGTGGCGGCGATGACGGCACCGTCGTCGGTGTGCACCGCCAGCGGCTTGCCGTCCGGCAGGCGCAGGTGCTCGGGGAGGATCGGATCCGCGGCCGACGTCCACTTCCTCTCGACGGCGATGGCGGCGGCGGCGACCCCGGCGGCGGCCAGGGCGAGGAGCGTTCGGCGGCTGGGCATGCCCCTAGTTCACTCGACGGTGACGTCGACGTGCCAACGACGGGCGAGCAGGCGATCGGGGCCGGTGCGTTCGGCCGGGCAGATCTTGTGCGTCTTGGTGCACTGGGCCGACCCGAAGGACTCGAGGCTGGCGACGCCGGGCGCCACCGCGATGAACGAGGCCCGGCCGTTGGTGACGCTGTGGTGATGGCCGCGCCCGCGGCCTCGGCCTCCGCCCTGGCGACGCAGGACGGTGACGTCGCTGCTCGTCGGCGTCACGAAGTGGAAGATGCCCTCGGGCTGCAGGCGCACGTTGATGGTGTCGCCCACGTGCACGGTGATCGCATCCCCGTCGTCACCGGTGCCGAGGCTGACGGGCGTGCCCGAGCCGGATGCCGCCGCGGCCGAAGAGGCTGACGCCAGGGGGAGCAGGGCGAGGCCGGCGAGGGCAACGCCGGCGAGAACCGCCCGGAAGGACCGCCGAGTCCCGTTCACGGTCCCGAGCGTAATACTGAGGCCCGTCATGCACTTCGACGCCGACCACGAGACGTTCCGCAAGACCGTCCGCGACTTCGTCGCTCGTGAGCTCGACCCCCACATCGACGCGTGGGAGGAGGCGGGGATCTTCCCTGCCCACGAGCTGTTCCCGAAGTTGGGACAGGCCGGCCTGCTCGGCCTCGAGTACGACCCCGAGTTCGGGGGCCAGGGCGCCGATCACTCCTACACCGTCATCCTGGGTGAGGAGCTCGGTCGGGCCGGCTGCGGCGGCGTGCCGATGGCCATCAGCGTGCAGAGCGACATGGCCACGCCGTCGTTGCACCGCTTCGGCACCGACGAGCTGAAGCGCCGGTACCTCACGCCCGCCATCAAGGGCGAGATGGTGGCGTCGATCGCCGTCACCGAACCCGACGCGGGCTCTGACGTGGCCGGCCTGCGCACCAGGGCCGTGCGCGACGGCGACGAGTGGGTGATCAACGGCTCGAAGCTCTACATCACCAACGGCACGCAGGCCGACTGGCTGTGCGTGCTGGCGCGGACGTCCGACGAAGGCGGCTCGCGCGGGATGTCGCAGATCGTTGTCCCGTCGGATACGCCCGGCTTCTCGGTGAGCCGCAAGCTCAACAAGCTCGGCAACTGGTCATCTGACACGGCCGAGCTGTCGTTCGACGACGCGCGCGTGCCCGTCGCCAACACCATCGGCGTCGAGGGCCGCGGCTTCCAGCAGCAGATGACGCAGTTCCAGAACGAGCGCATGATCGCCGCGTACATGGCGGTGGGGGCGATGGACTCTGCGTTGGAACGGACCGCCGACTATCTGCGCCAACGCCAGGTGTTCGGCAAGCCGTTGCTCGACAACCAGTACATCCAGTTCACCCTCGCGGAACTGCGGGCCGAGGTCGACCTGCTGCGCCACTACAACTACGCGTGCGCGGAGGCGTACCTGCGGGGCGAGGACACGACGCGCTACGCGTCGATCGCCAAGCTCAAGGCAGGTCGGCTGCAGCGGCAGGTGGCCGACGCGTGCATGCAGTTCCACGGCGGGATCGGTTACATGGAAGAGACGTGGACCAGCCGCTTCTACCGGGACGCCCGCCTGCTCTCGATCGGTGGCGGCGCCGATGAAGTGATGCTGCGAATCATCAGTCAGCTTGACGGCCTGGGGAGGGCGTAAATGGCGACACTCGATCGCGACGGTGTGTGCATCTCGTACGACGTGGCGGGCTCGGGCCCGCCCGTGCTGCTGTCGAACGGCTACAGCGCCACCGCGCAGATGTGGACCGGCCAGGTGGCGGCGTGGTCGGGCGACTACACGGTCATCACGTGGGACATGCGGGGCCACGGCCTGTCGGACTCGCCGGCGGACCCGGCCCAGTACTCGGAGGCGCTCACCGTGGGCGACATGGCCGCCATCCTCGACGCGTGCGGCGTCGAGCGAGCCGTGATCGGCGGGCTGTCGCTCGGGGGTTACATGTCGCTGGCGTTCAACGTGGCCCACCCGTCGCGGGTTCGGGCGCTGGTGTTGTGCGACACCGGGCCCGGCTACCGCAAGGACGAGGCGCGGGACGGATGGAACGCCATGGCCGTGCGCCGGGCCGAGTCGTTCGAGAAGCGAGGGTTGGAGGCCTTGGGCCGCAGCGCCGAGGTGGCGACGTCAACCCACCGCTCGGCCGCTGGCCTGGCCCTGGCGGCCCGCCACATGCTGCCGCAGTACGACGCTCGCATCATCGACTCGCTCCCTTCTATTTCGGTGCCCACGCTGGTGCTGGTGGGGGAGAAGGACGAGCAGTTCATCGCCCCCGCCGACTACATGGCGGCCAAGATTCCGGGCGCCGTCAAGGCGGTGATCCCCGACGCCGGCCACGCCGCCAACATCGACCAGCCCAAGCTGTTCAACGACGCGGTGCGGGAGTTCCTCGACACACTGCCCGCGTAGGTATGGTCGGTCGCCTGCTGCCGGTCGACACGCATCTCGCCGTCCCGATCGAGGGCGTGGCCTCCCGGGCGCGCCAGTTCGAGGAGGCCGGCTTCGACGGCGTGTTCACGTTCGAAGGGCCTGACGATCCGTTCCTGCCGTTGGCCGTGGCGGCGTCCTGCACCGACCTCGCCATCTACCCGAACGTCGCCCTCGCCTTTCCCCGCAGCCCGTTGACCCACGCCTACCAGGCGTGGCACCTGCAGCGGCTCTCAGGCGGCCGGTTCATCCTCGGGCTTGGCACCCAGGTGAAGGCGAACATCGAGCGGCGCTACGGCATGCCGTTCTCGCCGCCGGTCGGCCGCCTCGAGGAGATGGTGCTGGCCATCAAGGCGATCTTCCGCGCCTGGCACGACGGCGAGCGGCTCTCGTTCGAGGGTGAGCACTACCGGCACACGCTGATGCAGCCGACGTTCAACCCCGGTCCCAACCCGCACGGCGTGCCGCCCGTGCTGCTGGGGGCCCTCGGCCCCCGCATGACCGAGCTGGCGGTCGGCGTGGCTGATGGCCTGTTCCTGCACCCGTTCAACACCGCCCGCCACATCAACGAGCACTCGCTGCCGGCCATCGAGACAGGGCTGGCCAAGGCGGGCCGGAAGCGGGCGGACATCACGCTCGTGTGCGACGTCATCGTGGCGACTGGCCGCGACGAGCGCGAGTTGGCGATCGCCGACGACGGGACGCGGCGGTTGTTGTCGTTCTACGCGTCGACGCCTGCGTACCGGCCGCCCCTCGACACCGAGGGCTGGGGCGACGTCCAGCCCGAGCTGAACCGCATGTCGAAGGAGGGGCGCTGGGGCGAGATGACCGCGCTCATCGACGACGAGATGCTGCGCACGCTCGCCGTACGCGGCCACCCGAAGGAGATCGCGGACCAGGTGCGGGCGCGCTTTGGCGAGGTCCCCGACCGCGTGGCCTTCTACCTGCCCTACCAGTTCGAGCCCGACCTGGCCGCCGAGGTTCTCGACGCTCTGCGAGCCTGACAGACGATGACGATGTCCAAGGACGACAAGGACTGGACGTGGGTGCTCCAACGTCCGTGCCCGGAGTGCGGCTTCGACGCGTCGGCGGCCGACGCCCGCGCAGTCGCCGACCTGCTGCGCGCCAACGCGGGCGCCTGGCCGGACGTGCTCGCCGACCCGCGCGCGGCGGCGCGGCCCACGCCTGACGTGTGGTCGGGCCTCGAGTACGGCTGCCATGTGCGCGACGTCTGCCGCATCTACGACGAGCGCCTGCAACGCATGCTCAC
>JAFATL010000386.1 GCA_019243975.1 Actinomycetota bacterium
AGCCGACACGCGCGACGCGCTGGCGGTGCTCGACTCGACCACGCGCGAGCCCGTGCCCGTCATCGGCCACTCCAAGGGCGGCGGCCTCATGCTGCAGCTGTCCGAAGCGTGCCCGCACCGCGTCACGCACTACGTGAGCATCGACGGTCTGCCCACGCCCCATCCCCACCCCGACGTGGCCGACCACGAACGAACCAGGCTGCTGGGCAAGGAGCTCGACGACTGGCTCGGCCACCGCCGCCGCATCGCCACTGCCGTGCGCAAGCCCGGCACCATCGAGGACCTGGCCAAGCGGCGCCAGCGCATGAACCCGCGGCTGTCCGACGAGTGGCTGCAGTACCTCGTGACGGTGGGCGGGCGGGAGGACGCCGACGGGTGGCGCTGGAAGATCGACCCCGCCCTGCGCTTCGGCGGGTTCGGGCCGCACCGACCGCAGTGGACGCTGGCGCGCCTGCCCTGCCTGTCGCCGAAGATGCTGGCCTTCCTCGGCATGCAGCCCGAGCCGATGGGCTGGGGGGCGCGGCCGGCCGACATCGAGCCGTTCCTGCCCGCGGGGGCGCGCCTCGAGGTGTTCGAGGACGTGGGCCACTTCGTGCACATCGAGCGCCCGCGCGATGTAGCGGACGTCGTTCTTGACTTCATTGGTCGCCGATGAGCGTCTCGATGCTGCGTCACGGCAAGGTCGACCTGGCCCTGCATGAGCTGCGCGCCGGGACGGGCCGACCGTTGCTGTTGCTGCACGGCCTGGGTGAGCGGTCGCCCGAGAAGGTGCCCGCCGACGTGGAGGCGTGGAACGGCCCGGTGCACGCGCTCGACTTCACCGGCCACGGCGGCTCCACCATCACCATCGGCGGTGGGTACACGCCCGAGATCCTCATGGCCGACGTCGACGCCGCCCTGCTCCACCTCGGGTCGGCGACCCTGTTCGGGCGGGGCCTGGGCGGCTACGTGGCGCTGCTCGCCACCGGGTCACACCCGACCGAGGTGCACGGCACGATCATCACCGACGGGCCCGGCATGCACGGCGCCGGCCCCACGCCCGGCAGCGCCCTGATCGTGCGGGTGCAGCCGGGCGAGCCGGGCCCGCCCGACCCGTTCGCGTTGGCCGAGCTCTCCCACGACGTGCGGCCGCCCGACTACGCCACCAGCTTCGTGCGGGCCGCCACCCAGCTGTCGCCCCTGCCCGAGCCCATCTGCGTGTGCGGCACCAGCCGGCCGGCGTGGCTCGAAGCGGTGGTCGACGAGCCGGGCGTGCGGGAGGCGACGGTGGCGGCGGCCCTCGCCATGTACGGCGCCGACTAGACAGGCTGCATGTCTGAGGTCGCGGCCGGGCGGGCGGTCGAGTCGCCGCTGCAGGGAACGGTGGTGTCGGTCGACGTGGGGATCGGCGACGAGATCCACGTGGGCCAGCAGCTGCTGGTGCTCGAGTCGATGAAGATGGAGCACGTCATCGCCGCCGAGTGGAGCGGCGTCGTCGCCCGCATCCCGGTGAAGGCGGGCGACACCGTGTTCCCGGGCGACCCCTTGGTGTTGGTCGAGGAGCAGCACGTCGAGCGGGTAGCGGCGGAGGCGTCGGCGACCGTCGACATCGACCACGTGCGCGACGACCTGGCCGCGGTCGTGGAGCGCCACGGCTTCGGCATGGACGCAGCACGGCCGGAGGCGGTCGAGCGGCGCCGTCGCACCAATCAGCGCACGACGCGCGAGAACGTCGACGACCTCGTCGACCCGGGCAGCTTCGTGGAGTACGGGCCGCTGGCGATTGCCGCACAGCGGCGGCGCCGTCCGGTCGAGGACCTCATTCGGCGCACGCCCGCCGACGGCATGGTCGCAGGCATCGGCACCGTCAACGGCCACCGCACGATCGTGATGTCGTACGACTACACGGTGCTGGCCGGCACCCAGGGCCTGCAGAACCACCGCAAGAAGGACCGGCTGTTCGAGCTGGCCGAGCAGCTGCGCCTCCCGGTGGTGTTCTTCACCGAGGGCGGCGGCGGACGGCCGGGCGACACCGACGGCATGGGCGTGTCGGGTCTCGACTGTCTCGCGTTCAGCTTCTGGGGCGCGCTGAGCGGCCTGGTGCCCCTGGTCGGCATCAACAGCGGCTACTGCTTCGCCGGCAACGCAGCGATCCTCGGCTGCTGCGACGTGATCATCGCCACCGCCAACTCCAACATCGGCATGGGTGGTCCGGCCATGATCGAGGGTGGCGGCCTGGGGGTGTACGAGCCCAACCAGATCGGCGGCATGGACGTGCAGGTGCCCAACGGCATCGTCGACATCGCGGTCGAAGACGAGGCCGAGGCCGTGCGAGTCGCCAAGCAGTACCTCTCGTACTTCCAGGGACGCAGTGACGACTGGTCGTGCGCCGATCAGCGCCTGCTGCGCAGCGCAATCCCCGAGAACCGCTTGCGCACCTACGACATCCGCAACGTCATCGAGACGCTGGCCGACAGCGGGTCGGTTCTGGAGCTCCGTCGTCAGTTCGGCTTGGGCATGGTGACCGCGCTCATCCGCGTCGAAGGGCGGCCGCTCGGGTTGATCGCCAACAACCCGACGCACCTGGCCGGTGCGATCGACGCCGACGGCGCCGACAAGGCGGCCCGCTTCATGCAGCTGTGCGACGCCTTCGACATCCCGATCCTGTTCCTCGCCGACACGCCCGGGATCATGGTGGGCCCGGAGACGGAGAAGACGGCGCTGGTCCGCCACGTCAGCCGCATGTTCGTGACCGGTGCCAGCCTCACCGTGCCGTTCTTCACGATCATCGTGCGCAAGGGCTACGGCCTCGGCGCCCAGGCCATGGCGGGCGGGTCGTTCAAGGCGCCGCTGTTCTGCATCGCCTGGCCCACCGGCGAGTTCGGCGGCATGGGCCTCGAGGGCGCGGTGAAGCTCGGTTACCGCAACGAGCTGGAGGCGGTCGAAGACCCCGAGGAGCGGGAGAAGCTGTTCCAGGAGATGGTCGCCCGCATGTACGAGCACGGGAAGGCGCTCAACACCGCCACCTACTTCGAGATCGACGACGTCATCGACCCCGTCGACTCCCGCCGCTGGATCGTCACCGCCTTGGAGTCGGCGCCCACGCCCCCGCCGCGCACTGGCAAGAAGCGCCCCAACATCGACACGTGGTGACGACGACTATTTCTTGTTGCTGCTGACGTAGCTCTTGTAGACGCCGAGCAACGCCTTCTTCTGGTCGTCGGTGAGGTCGGGGTCGGCCTTGATGGCGGACTCGGTGTCGGCGTGTGACGGCCGTTCGATGCCGGCGGCTTCGTCGAGCAGGCCCGCTTGGGCGAGCAGCGTCTCGGCCGACACGTTCAACGCCTTGGCGATCGACTTGAGCACGCGCACCGACGGCTCGTGCAGGCCGCGTTCGATCTGGCTCAGGTACGGATTGGAGATCTCGGTGCGCGCGGCCAGCTCGCGCAACGAGAGGTTGGCCAGCGTGCGCTGCGACTTGATGAACTCGCCGAGCGCCGCGACCTGGTTGCGGATGGGGTCCCGCCGGGGTGCACTCATCTCTTCTCGGTACTCCTATCGTCCGCCGGACAGCAAAGAGGAGGGGCGCCTTTGCCCCTCCTCTCGCTCAATTCATGTGATGCCTGGTGCTGGTGGTGCTGCGTTACGCAGCGGCCTCGGCCTTGGCCTTCGGCGCGGCCTTGGGAGCCGGCTTGGCCTCGGGCTTCACGACGGCCAGGGGGGCAACCGTCTCGAGGAGCTGCTTGGTGAACGTGCGCTGCGCGGCGAGGACCTTGCCGGCGAAGTCGAACAGGTTGTCGACGAGCACGGCGGGCTCGGGCAGCTGCTCGGGGTACGAGACGGGCAGCTCGGGCACGTAGGGGGCGACGGTCTCCACCGCGCTCTTGGTGTAGCCGAGGGCGGTCTCCTGGGCCTGCTTGATGCCGTCCAGGGCCTGGGTCTCGACCTTGTTCAGGGTCTCGATGACGCTCATTGTCTGTATCTCTCCGTAGGGATCGGGTGTGGGTACTGCAAACTATACTTTGCACCCGCTAGCTACGTCAACCCTTTGCTTGCTCCCGTTGCCGTTTTCTCTGGGCGGCGGTGCGGCCCCGCACCGTCTGGTCGAGCTCGACCTTGCGCAGGCGCACCGAGGTGGGGGTGACCTCGGCGCACTCGTCCTCGGCGATGAACTCGAGTGCCTGCTCCAGCGACAGCTGGCGATGCGGGATCAGTCGCACCGTCTCGTCGGCCGCCGCGGCGCGCATGTTGGTCTGCTTCTTCTCCTTGGTGGGGTTGACGTCCATGTCGTCGGCGCGCACGTTCTCGCCCACGATCATCCCCTCGTAGACCTCGACGCCAGGCCCGAGGAACATCGATCCGCGGTCCTGCAGGTTGACCAACGAGTACTGCGTGGTCGGACCGCGCCGATCGGCGACGAGGCTGCCGGTCGGGCGCCCCTTCAGCTCGCCGTGCCACGGTTCGTAACGGTCGAACACGTGATGCAGCTGCCCGGTGCCACGCGTCTCGGTCATGAACTCGGTGCGGAACCCGATGAGGCCGCGCGCGGGCACGCGGTACTCGAGGCGCACCCACCCGGTGCCGTGGTTGACCATCTGCTCCATGCGGCCCTTGCGCAGAGCAAGCATTTGCGTGACGACGCCGAGGTACTCCTCGGGCACGTCGATCGTCATGTGCTCGACCGGCTCGCACACCTTGCCGTCGATCTCGCGCGTGATGACGCGCGGCTTGCCGACGGTGAGCTCGAAGCCTTCGCGCCGCATGATCTCC
>JAFATL010000503.1 GCA_019243975.1 Actinomycetota bacterium
CGGGTCAGCCTCGAGACGCGCCACGCAGCGGGCCAGGTAGTCGGGCGGCGGAACGGTGCGGGCATCGAGACGGCACAGCACCTCCGCGGTGGACGCCTCTATAGCGAGGTTGAGCCCGGTGCTGCGCCCACCGCCCGGGTTGTCCACCAGCCGCACCGACTCGATGGGCCCCCTCGGCTCCGGTGTCACCACGGTCTCTTCGGGCGGGTGCGCGATCACGACCTCGATCGGGCGGTCGATGGACTGCGCCGTCACCGCGTCGAGCAGCCGGGCCAGCCGTTGCGGACTCTCGCCCTTCGCCGTGATCACCACGCCCACGGGGCCGCGCTCAGGCATCGCCGCACACCAGGCCTTTGATGGCCGCCACGAACTCGTGGTGGTTCTTCCACGCCGTCTCGCGCGCCGCCTCGACCATCGGTGCCCGGACGCCATCGTCTGACAACGACGACAGCGCGTCCTGCCACGCCTTCTCCGGCGCGTCGGGTGGGAGCAGCAGTCCGGTCCGTCCGTGCTCGATCTGCTCGGGGATGCCGCCCACTGCGCTCGCGACCGGGACCGATCCCAACACCTGACCGAGCACCACGGCGCCGCTCTGGCTGGCCATGCGGTACGGCAGCAATGTGGCCTGCGACGACCGGACTACCGCGACGAGATCGCCCGCGTCCACGAAACCGGGGACCGACTGCAACCCCGGTCGTGCCGGGGGCGCACCCGCACCGAGCACCGCGAACGACCATCCGGGTACCCCGGTGGTCGCCAGGCGCTCGACCATCTCGGTGCCCTTGTAGCCACGCTTGAGCACACCGAAGTGAAGCGCCAACAGCCCGTCCTTGGGGTTGGACAGCAGCGTCGTGCTCGATGGCTGATCGATCATGCCCACCTGCACGGGGTGGGGTACGACGACGAGGTCGTGCCGGCCGGTGAACGCGGCGACCGCATCGGCGACGAACCGGGTGTGAGCCACCACCGCGGTGGCTTGGCGCAGGCTGCTCCGCAGTCCGGCCCGGTTGCCCGCGAGGAGCGAGTGGAGACGGTGGTCGTGCACGACGGAGATCACCCGGGCGCCGACCCCGGCGGCGGCGCGGTACACGGGGCGTTCGAGCGGCGGGAGCACGTAGTTCTGCACGATGACGACGTTGGGTTGCACCTCGCGGATGGTCTCTGCGGCCACGGCGACGACGCGCATGTGACTCCGGATTCGTCCGCCACCCTCGTGTGACGTGACCACACGCGCCGCCGCTCCCGTCGCCGCCAGCTCACGGCCGGGGCGGGTGATGACAGTGACCTCGGCCCCGGCCGTACCGAGCTCCATCACCCACGCCTCACTGGTCTGGGCAATTCCCCCGCGGCCGAGCCAGTCGACCAGCACCACGCGCACTCAGACCAGCTCCCGCCACGCGCCCAGGCCCGCCCACAATCCCGCCAGGCGCGCCATGATCAGCGGCCGGCGGGCCCGCACCAGCGCCGTCGCCACCAGCCGCAGCTGCCACGCCACCACGACGGGCCAAGCCAGCCCGGCGCGCCACCGCCCCTGGGTCCTGCGTACGCATCGCACCGCGTTGCGGGCCATCAGCCTCGACTTCTCGGGTCGCACGTCGTCGCGACCGCCGAGGTGGGTGACAGTCACCTCGGGGTGATACGTGGTCACCACGCCATCGGCGCGGAGACGCCAGAACCACTCCGACTCCTCCCAATAGAGGAAGTAGGCCTCCGGCAGCGGCTCTCGTTTCAGCAGCTCGGTGCGGGCCGCGATCACGGTGGCAGCCACCGCGTCGACTGGTTCCGGGCGCGTTGGGGCGCGCCACTTCTGCACGCGCCGCCATCTGCGGATCGGCCCGACCGGGTGGTCGGGCAGCGCCAACCACTCGCGTGCCAGCGAGATCGGCGTCGGCAGTGCGGCAATCGTCGGCTCGGTGGCGCCCTCGGCCGTGAGCAGGCGCGGTGCGGCGACGTCGGACTCACCGGAGCGTACGGCTTCGGCCAACGCCAGGACGCTGTGGGCGTCGACCGACAGATCGTCGTTCATGAACACGGTGACGTCGCCGCTCACCACCGCCACTCCGGCATTGACGGCCGCCGCGTAGCCGGGGTTGCCGTGCACATCAACCACAAGGGTGAGCCCCCTGCACACGTCCCGGACGGCTGGGTCGCGACCGACGTTGACGACGACAATCTCGATCCTTTCGTCGCGGAGATGCTCAAGCAGCGGAAGGAGAAGCTTCGGTCGATGAAAGGACACCACCACGCACGAGACCCGGGGCATGCTTGTTCTCGTGTGTTTGCTAGATGTCAAGTGAGGGTCCGCTGAAGCTTCGGGTGA